>JAFACJ010000874.1 GCA_023425615.1 Actinomycetes bacterium | reverse complement strand
CGGCCGCACCCCAAACCCGCGGTCCCCCCCGCCCCATCACGCCTCGTGACCGCGCAGCCCCCACTCCCGCGCGAGCAGCTCGAACGAGCGCAGCCGGTCGGCGTGGTCGTGGACGATGGTCGTGACGAGGAGCTCGTCGGCGCCCGTCACCCGCTGAAGGGTGCGCAGGCGCTCGGCGACGGTCCCGGGCGCGCCGACGAACTGGGTGTCCAGGCGGTCGGCGACGAGTTCGCGCTCCTCGTCCGTCCACTCCAGCGCGTCCGCCTCCTCCGGCGTGGGGAAGGGGATCGCGTTGAGGCCCGTGCGGATGCTGCGCACCCACGCCCCGTAGGGCGACGCCAGACGGCGGGCGGTCGCGTCGTCTGGTGCCACGACCACATCGGCGGAGACCACGACGTAGGGCTCGGACAGGACGTCGGAGGGCTTGAACGCCGCACGGTAGGCCTCGACGGCCTCCAGCACGGCGGACGGCGCCACGTGGTAGTTCGCCGCGAACGGCAGTCCCCGCTCGCCCGCCACCTGCGCGCTCTGGCCGCCGCTGCTGCCCAGGATCCACAGCTCCAGGTCGGCGCCCTCGCCGGGCACGGCGTGCGCCTCGGTACCGTCGGCGAGCCGGAACGTCCCCCCGATCAGCGCGGCGACGTCATCGACGATCTCGGCGAAGTCCGGCGCCTGCGCGCCCGGCTGCTGGAGCAGCTCGGCCAGCAGCTTCAGGCCGGGGACGCCGACGAGGGCGGAGAAGTCGAAGGGCCGCGGGATGAGCAGCCCGTCCACGACACGGGCCTCGGGGACGGGCTTGGGCGGCGCCGACGCCTGCGCGGCGAACTCGGCGCGGCGCTGCCCCGACCGGCCCAGGCCCAGATCGATGCGCCCGGGGTGCAGCGCGTCGATGGTGCCGAACTGCTCGACGATCGCCAGCGGCGTCCACTGCCCGGTCTGCACCGCCCCCGACCCGACGCGGATGCGCCGTGTCGCCGCCGCGACCAGCGCGATGAGCACCTGCGGCGCGGAGCTGGCCACACCCTGGGCGAAGTGGTGCTCGGCCAGCCAGAACCGGCGGTAGCCGAGGTCCTCGGCGTGCCGGGCGAGCTCGACCGTCTCGCGCAGCGCGCGGGCGGCGTCGCCTCCGGTGACGACGGGCGACAGTTCCAGGATCGACAGGGGGACGGTCATGACGGCTCTCCGATCGTGGCGAACGGCCTGCTGGGCAGCTCCTGGCGGAGCACGGGCGCGATCTCGCTCTGCAGCAGCTCCAGCGAGGCACGGTGCGAGGCGGCAGGCAGCCCGTCGGGCTCGGCCTGGATGTGGGTGACCTCGTGCCCGAACCGCGCGTGGTAGCGGTGCACCTTGTCGATGATCTGCTGGGGGCTGCCGACGAGGATCGAACTGCGCTCGATGGCGTCCTCCAGGCTGGGGAACACGGGCTCGATCCCGTGTTTCTCCAAGAGCCTGAGCCGCGCGTCGTAGACCGGCCGGTAGGTCTCCACCGCGTCCTGCGACCTGCGGGCGGCGTAGAAGCCGGCGCTGCCCGCGCCGACCAGCGCGTCGGCCGGGTCGTGCCCGTAGAACTCCCAGCGCTCCCGGTAGTGGTCGATCAGCTCGGCGTACGGCTCGATGGGGTTGGTGACGTTCGCCGAGAACAGCGGGTCGCCGTACCGGGCGGCGAGGTCCACCGACTGCCTGCTGGTGGCGCTGCCGTGCCAGACCCTGACCGGCCGCTGGAGCGGGCGCGGCAGCGCCTCGGCCTCCTTCAGCGGCGGGCGGAACCGGCCCTCCCAGGTCACCTTGTCCTCGCGCCACAGCTTCCGGAACAGCTCATAGCCCTCCTGGTTGCGGTCCCACTGGTCATCGGCGGTGACGCTGAACAGCTCGGCCTGCGCCGTCCCGTTCCCCTTGCCGATCATGAGTTCCAGCCGTCCGCCCGACAGGTGGTCGAGCGTGGAGTAGTCCTCGAACGCGCGGACCGGGTCGAGGAGGCTGAGCGTCGTCACCGCGGTGAACAGCCGGATGGAGGAGGTCAGCGCCGCGATGTGGCTGAGCACCACCGGCGGCGCCGACGACAGGAACGGGCGCTCGTGCCGCTCCCCCACCCCGAACCCGTCGAAGCCCAGCTCCTCGGCCAGGACGGCGCTGTCCACGACCTGGCGGAGCCGCTCGGTCACGGACGGGACGGCCCCGGTGACGGGGTCGGGCCCGTACGTGATCAGGCTGATGGCCAGGAACCTCATGAGGACGCCGTCGCGTAGCGGTTGGCGGGCCGCGGCAGCCCGAATCTGGCGCGGAGGCCCGTCTCGGCGTACTCCGTGCGGAACGCGCCCCGTGACTGGAGTTCGGGGACGAGGCCGCGGGTGACGCCCTCCAGGTCGCGGGGCAGCGCGCCGGGACGCAGGCGGAAGCCGTCGAGACCTGCCTCCCTCCAGTCGAGCAGGAGGTCGGCCAGGGCGGCGGGTGCGCCGGTGAAGACCTCCGCGTCGGAGGAGAGGGCGGCGCCGTCCGCGTCGTCGAGGATCTCCTTGCGGGCCGCGGCGTCCTCGCCCAGGAAGACGACGAGGTCGGCGAGGATCTTCAGCGGCGCCCCCTCCCGGCCGACCTTCGCCTCGGCCTCGCGGACCTGGGCGACGATCTTCGCGGTGTCCTCGCGGGAGTGCGGGGTGATGTAGACGAGGTCGGCCGAGCGGGCGGCGAACTCATACGGCAGCACGTCGTGGGCGAGCGCGGTGATCAGGGGCTGGCCCTGGGGCGGGCGCGGGGTGGTCGACGGGCCGCGGACGCTGAAGTGCGCGCCCTCGAAGTCGATGTAGTGGAGCTTGTCGCGGTCGATGAACCGGCCGGTGGCCGCGTCGCGGATCTCCGCGTCGTCCTCCCAGCTGTCCCACAGGCGCCGCACCACCTCCACGGCGTCGGCGGCCTCCTCGAACAGCTCGCCGACGAACGCCGCGGCCTCCGGATCGTCGCGGTAGGCCGACAAGTCGAACGCGGGGAACTCCCTGCGCCCGAAGTGCGCGGAGTCCGAGGGCCGTCCCGAGATCTGGGGCCGCCAGCCCGCGCGGCCCCGGGTGGCGTGGTCGAGGGAGGCGATGCCGATGGCGACGTGGAAGGGCTCGGTGTGGGTGGTGCTGGTCGTGGGCACCAGGCCCAGATGGGTGGTGGCGGCGGCGAGGCGGGCGGCGATGAGCACCGCGTCGAGCCTGCCGCGCACCTGGTCGGTGCGCTCGTCCGGCCCCTGGAACCGTGACGACTGGAGGGCGAAGGCGTCCTCGAACGTCACGAAGTCCAGCAGGCCGCGTTCGGCCTCGGCCGCCAGGTCCGCCCAGTAGCGGGCGGAGAACAGGTCGGCGGGGCGGGCGAGCGGGTCGCGCCAGGCCGCCGGATGCCAGCCCGCGCCGTCCAGTGCCACCGCGAGGTGCAGGGTGCTCATGCCGATTCCTTCCGGGTGGTGCGGGGCGCGCCGAGACCGAGGTGGTCGCGCAGGGTCGTGCCGGTGTAGTCGGTGCGGAAGACGCCCTTCTCCTGGAGCAGGGGCACGACGCCGTCCACGAAGTCGTCGAGCCCGGTGGGCGTGATGTGGGGGACGAGGATGAACCCGTCGGAGCCGTCGTTCTGCACGAAGTCGTCGATCTGCTCGGCGACGTCGGCGGGGGTGCCGACGAACGACTGCCTGCCGGTGACCTCGATGACCAGTTCGCGGATGCTGAGGTTCCGCTCCTCGGCGATCTTCCGCCACTGCCGGACGACGGCGCCGCGGTCGCCGCGGAACTGGGCGCGGCCCTGGGAGACACCGGTGACGAGGTCGGGTTCGACCTCGGGCAGCGGTCCGTCGGGGTCGTAGCCCGACAGGTCGCGGCCCCAGAACCCCTCGACGAACGCGATGGCCGTCTGCGGGCTCACCTGGGCGCGGCGGATGCGCGCCGCCTTCTCCTCGGCCTCCTCGCGGGTGTCGCCGAGCACGTAGGTCGTCGCCGGGAGGATCTTCAGGTCCTCGTGGCCGCGCCCGTACTTGGCGAGCCTGTCCTTGACGTCCTTGTAGAAGACGCGCGCCTCCTCGAATTTGCTGTAGCGGCTGAAGATGACGTCGGCGTCGGAGGCGGCGAACTCCCGTCCCTCGTCGGAGTCACCGGCCTGGATGATCACCGGGTGGCCCTGCGGCCCGCGCGGTGTGGTGAACCTGCCGGAGATGTCGAAGTGCCGGTCGCGGTAGGCGAACTCGCCCTGTCCGGGCCGGACGAACGCGCCGTTCCCCCGGTCGGCGAGGATCGCGCCGTCGTCCCAGGAGTCCCACAGCTCGCGGGCCGCCCGCAGCGTCGCCTTGGCCCGGCTGTAGCGGTCCTCCTCGGCGAGGTAGCCGCCGCGCCTGAAGTTCTCGCCGGTGAAGGCGTCCCAGCTCGTCACCACGTTCCAGGCGGCGCGGCCGTCGCTGAGGTGGTCCAGGGTGGCCAGGCGGCGGGCCAGCTCGTAGGGCTCGTTGAAGGTGGAGTTGACGGTCGCCGCCAGCCCGAGGCGGGAGGTGACGCCGGCCAGCGCGGACAGGACGGTCAGCGACTCGGGCCTGCCGACCACGTCGAGGTCGTGGATCCTGCCCTTGAGCTCGCGCAGCCGCAGCCCCTCGGCGAGGAAGAAGAAG
>JAFACJ010000850.1 GCA_023425615.1 Actinomycetes bacterium | reverse complement strand
CCGTGGAGGTGTCATGACGGCTGAGACGACCGGCGTCCCACACGCCGGGTGGGTCGACAAGAAGAAGTACCTGTGGCTGCTGGGCCTGGCCATCCCCGCTTCCCCGCTCCTGGCCTGGGGACTGGCGGAGGCCAGCGGATGGGGGGTGTTCTGGTTCCTCTGCCCGTTCCTGTTCGGCAACGTCCTGCCGCTCCTGGACAGGGCGCTGGGCAAGGACTCCGGCAACCCGCCCGAGAGCGTCCTGGCGTGGCTGGAGGGCCAGCGGTACTACCGCTGGTGCGTGTACGCCTACCTGCCCCTCCAGTACGCGGGCCTGGTGCTGGGATGCTGGATGTTCTCCCGCGGCGACGTGGCGGTGTGGGAGAAGATCGGCATCGTCCTCACCCTCGGGATCGTCGGAGGGGTCGGCATCAACACCGCGCACGAACTCGGCCACAAGAAGGAGTCCGTGGAACGGTGGCTGTCGAAGATAGCGCTAGCGCAGACCGCCTACGGCCACTTCTACATCGAGCACAACCGCGGCCACCACGTACGGGTGGCGACACCGGAGGACCCGGCCAGCGCCCGTCTGGGAGAGAGCTTCTACGCGTTCTGGCCGCGCACCGTATGGGGGAGCCTGAAGTCCTCCTGGCGACTGGAGAAGGCACGCCTGGCCCGCACGGGAAGCAGCCCGTGGACACCGCGCAACGACGTGCTCAACGCGTGGGCGATGACGGCGGCGCTCTACGGGGCGCTGATCGCGGCGTTCGGCGCGGGGATCATCCCCTACCTGCTGGCACAGGCCGTCGTGGGATTCTCGGCGTTGGAGGTCGTCAACTACATCGAGCACTACGGGCTGCTGCGTGAGAAGACGCCCACCGGACGGTACGAGCGCTGCGCCCCCCGCCACAGCTGGAACAGCGACGACATCGCCTCCAACGTCCTGCTGTTCCACCTACAGCGCCACAGCGACCACCACGCCAACCCCACCCGCCGCTACCAGGCGCTACGACACTTCGACGAAGCACCCGAACTGCCCTCGGGCTATGCCACCATGTCCCGCCTCGTCTACATACCGCCGTTGTGGCGGCGCGTGATGGACAAGCGCGTCATCGCCCACTACGGCGGAGACCCCTCCCGCGCCAACATCCAGCCGGGCAAGCACGCGCGCTACGGCCTGTCCGCACCGCAGAAGGAGAACGCATGACGTACTCCTGCCCCGTGTGCGACTACCGCTACGACGAAGAACGCGGGGAGCCGCGAGAAGGCTTCCCGCCAGGAACCCCCTGGACGGACATCCCCGACGACTGGTGCTGCCCCGACTGCGGCGTCCGTGAGAAGACCGACTTCGAGAAGGTGTGAACGACGTGGAGTACAAGACCTGGGAGTGCATGGTCTGCGGCTTCGTCTACGACGAGGCCGAGGGCTGGCCCGAAGAGGGCATCCCACCGGGCACCCGCTGGTCCGACATCCCCGACGACTGGTCGTGCCCCGACTGCGGCGCCGCCAAATCCGACTTCGAGATGGCGGAGGTCGCCTCCCGCTGAGACCGCGGTTCAGCCGATGCGGAGGGGGAGGGCGCGGGGGCCGCGTACCTGGCCCGTCGACCAGGTGACGGCCGAGGGGTCGGCGAGGGTGAACGCCGGGACGCGCTCCAGCCAGACCTCCAGGGCCACGCGGAGTTCCATGCGCGCCAGGTGCGAGCCGACGCAGCGGTGGACGCCGAGACCGAAGGCGGCGTGCCGGTTGACCTCGCGGTCGATGACGACCTCGTCGGCGCGGTCGAACTGGCCGGGGTCGCGGTTGGCGGCGGGGAAGGACAGCAGGATCCAGTCGTCGGCCTTCATGTCAACGCCGCGCCAGTGCATGTCCTCCTTCACCAGGCGCGCCATCGTGACCGGCGCGTAGGCGCGCAGGAACTCATCCATCGCGGTCGGCAGCAGCGCGGGCTCGGCGACGAGGCGTTCGCGGTCGGCGGGGGTCGCTGCCAGATGCCACAGCGACGCGCCGATCGCGCTCCAGGTGGTGTCGATGCCGGCGATGAGCAGCAGCGCCATCGTGCCCGCGACATGGTGGGCGCCGAGTCTGTGCCCGTCGAGTTCGACGCCGAGGAGGTAGGTCGTCAGATCGTCGCGCGGTTCGGCGAGATGGTCGTGGATCTGCGCGAGGAGGTAGTCGAACAGCTTCGCCATCCGATCCGCGCGCTCCTGCGGCGGCAGGTTGACGCCTTCCAGGACGTTCTCGACGAACTCCCGGAAGCGCGGCCCGTCCTGCGGCGGGAGGCCCAGCAGATCGGCGATGACCCGCATCGGGATGTGCTGGGCGTAGTCGCGTGCCGCGTCGATGACGTCCTGCCCTTGGAGGGCGTCGATGAGCGTGTGGCAGAACGCCCTGGTCGACGGCTCCCAGCGGGAGACCGCGGCCTTGGTGAAGGCGGGGAGCAGCAGCTTGCGCGCGCCGTGGTGGAACGGCGGGTCGGAGGAGATCGGCGGCGCCGCCCCGATCGGCGCCAGCTCGCGCGGCGGACGGTAGTTGCCCATCACGATGGCACGTGAGCTGAACCGCTCGGTGTCGTAGGCGATCGCGGCGACGTCCTCGTAGCGGGTGGGCAGCCAGCCGCCGCCGAACCGCTCGGTGCGCGCGATCGGGCAGCGCTCGCGCAGGTCGTCCTGAAGGGAGTAGGGGTCGGCCGCCCACTCGGGCTCCAGATGGGAGAAGTCGCTCGCCCAGTCCGAGACCGGGCCCGTGACGATCTCGTTGCGGGTGCCGAGGGGAAGGCCGTCCCGCCGGGTGCGGAGCCTCCCGGTGAAACGGTCGTCGTCCTTCATGTCACGCCTCCCCGAGAAGATCGATCGCCCGTTCGGGGCAGTTGGACGCGGCACGCCGTGCCTCCTGCTCCGCGCCCGCGGGCACGGACCCGTCGCCGAGGACGGTACCGTAGCCCTCCTCGTCCGCACCGAACAGGTCGGGGGCCAGGTCGTAGCAGCGGCCGTGCCCCTGGCACAGGCCGGAGTCGATCCGCGCCTTCATCGCGCTCCTCCCGGTGCCGTGCCGGTGAGGCCGGCGGCGTCGAGCAGCGCGCGCGCCGTCTCGACGGCGAGACCGTCCAGGCCCTGAGCCTGGATGACCGACCAGGTGCTCGACCCGTCGAACGCGACGGTCAGCTGCCGTGCCAGGAGCGCGGGATCGGGCGCCCCGCCGAGCTCGGCCTCGTGCTGGAAGAAGGCGGTGAGCGCGTCCTTGGAGTGCCGTGCCACCCGGCTCGCGGGATGGTCGGGGGACTTGAGCTCCACGGCCGCCGCCACGAACGGGCAGCCGCGGAAGGACGGATCGACGGACAGGTCCTCCAGCCGCCGGAAGACGTGCAGGATCCGCTCGCACGGGGATCCGCCGTCGTCGGGGGGCAGCAGCAGCGCCTGATGGCCGGGCCCCCTGCGGGCCAGGCTCGCGGCGACCACCTCGTCCTTGCTGCCGAACATCTGGTACATCGAGCGCTTGGACACTCCGGCCGCCCGGCACAGCGCCTCGACCCCGGCGTTGACGCCCTCCCGGTAGAAGAGCTCCGCCGCCGAGTCGAGCAGGCGGTCGCGTGATGAGGGCGCCGCGGCCGGCGCCACGGCTGTCGACTCTGTCATGCCTCCAGGCTACAGCGGAGTTTGACGTGGGGAAACCGATCGGTTTACGGTGGCGGAAACCGATCGGTTTTCTCATGGAGGTGGGCATGACCCGGATCAAGGACGCCGTCGTCTTCGTCACCGGCGGCAGCCGCGGCGTGGGCGGGGCCCTGGTGGAGGAGCTGTACGCCCGCGGCGCGGGCAAGGTCTACGCCACGGCCCGCGACACGCGCGCCATCGCGCACCCGGACGCCGTCCCCGTGGCGCTGGAGGTCACCGACGCCGCCTCGGTCGCCGCCGCGGCCGAGCGGGCACGGGACGTCACGATCCTGATCAACAACGCCGGGGCCTCGGTCGGCGCCTCCTTCCTCGGCTCGCCCGTGGAG
>JAFACJ010000826.1 GCA_023425615.1 Actinomycetes bacterium | reverse complement strand
CCCATGGAACGCATGCTGGCAAACCTCGCAGACGAATCCCGGTATTGGCCGGATCTGGTCATCGCCGACCACGGCTGGGCAGGGGCGGCGGGCGAGGCGGGCGTTTTGACGGTCGGATTCGCCGACTGCAACGATCCCGCCCTGTTCGCCGGGCATGTCGTAGGGAAAATCGAGGTCTGTGTGCCGTTGGACGACAACGTGCTCCCGGCTCACTACATCCCGATGACGACCTACCTCCTGGGTCATGCGGGCCTGTTGGCGTAAAGAACCCTCTTGCGACTTGGGATGCACGATTTACGCTGGATGAAGTACACGTGCGTGATCGAAGTCACCCAAAGGGCAGGTGCGATGCACGTGTGGAAAAGGGCGGCCCATGGTCTCAGGCGAGCGGCCTCTCAGCGAGGTGAGGTTCCTGACCGTCGCTGAAGTGGCATCAGTGATGCGGGTGTCCAAGATGACCGTCTATCGCCTCGTGCACTCGGGCGAGCTCCCGGCCATCCGGGTCGGGCGTTCCTTCCGGGTACCGGAACAAGCTGTCCATGACTACCTGCGTGAGGCCTACATCGAGGCCGGCTGACGCGGGTCGTCCAAGCTTGTCCGGATACGGGAGCTGACGAGACAAGGCACCGGCGGCCGTCAGGCCGCCGGTTCTGCTCAACGTGCGAGCGGCGGTAGTGTTAGCCGTTGGGCTGCACTGTACGCTGTGGCCCTTTCCCTGCACGCCCCCATGTACGGTCATCCCGGCGATGGCCGGGGATCGTTTGAGTGAGGTTTCGTGGGCTCCGTTATCAAGAAGCGCCGTAAGCGGATGGCGAAGAAGAAGCACCGCAAGCTGCTGAAGAAGACCCGCGTGCAGCGTCGTAACAAGAAGTGAACATGCCGCTCGACTAGCCGTAAGGGGTGGGCCGCAGAGTGTCTTCTATGCGCGCCTCCGACCCGGGGAAGCTTCCCGAGCCCAGAGAACCGACGGGCTCCATGGGGAGCGGCTCTTCGCGTGCGTCCGGTGCGGCCCGTGTCGTGCTGGTCACCGGTGTCTCCCGGTTCCTCGGCGCGCGGGTCGCGAGCACCCTGCAGGCGGACCCCGGGATCGAGCGGGTCATCGGGGTGGACACCGTCCCCCCGGTCCATCCGCTCGGCCGCACGGAGTTCGTCCGGGTGGACATCCGGACGCCGAGCATCGCCAAGGTGATCTCCTCCGCGCAGGTCGACACGGTCGTGCATCTCAACCTGGTGACCTCACCGCCCGGACAGCGGTCCACGGCGAAGGAGATCAACGTCATCGGGGCGATGCAGCTGCTCGGCGCCTGCCAGCGCTCCCCTTACATGCGCAAGCTGGTCGTGCGTTCCTCGGCCGCGGTCTACGGCTCCTCGCCGAAGGATCCCGCGGTCTTCACCGAGGACGCGCACGCGGCCGTGCCTCCCTCCTCCGGCTACGCCAAGGACGCGCTGGAGGTCGAGGGGTACGTCCGCGGGCTGCAGCGGCGCCGCTCGGACCTGACGGTGTCGGTCCTGCGGTTCGCCAACTTCCTCGGCGCGGGCGTGGACTCGCCGCTCACCCGGTACTTCCGGATGCCGGTGGTGCCGACGGTGCTGGGGTTCGACCCGCGCCTGCAGTTCGTGCACGAGGACGACGGCGTCGAGGTGCTGCGCCGGATGACCGTCGAGGACCATCCGGGCGTCTTCAACGTGGCGGGTGACGGCGTGCTGCTGCTGTCGCAGTGCCTGCGCCGGGCCGGACGGCAGCAACTGCCGCTGCCGGGCCCGGCCTTCGCGCTGCTCGGCGGCACCGGCAAGCGGATGGGCGGGATTCCCGCCTTCTCCGGCGAGCTGAAGCGCTGGCTGACCTACGGCCGGGTCCTGGACACCGCCCGGCTGGTCGATGAGCTGTCCTGGCGGCCCAAGTACGGCTCCGAGGCGGCGTTCGGCGAATTCCTGCAGGCGCACGGGCTGGACAGCAGCCTGCCGCTCGGCCTGTTCGATCTGGTGGCGGGCGCCCTTCCCGGAGCGCCGGGACGAGGGGGCGGTATCCCGTGATGAACGCGCAGGGCAAGGGCGATCCGGGCGGGCCCGCGCTCGCCCAGGTGATCCCGCTGCACACCGCCCGCGCTCCCGAGCCCGAACGCCATCCGCTGGAGAAGGCGGTGGCCTCCGGGCTCGCCTTCCTGCGGCGGCGCGTCTCTGGCGAGTACGAGGTCGATGAGTTCGGCTTCGATCCCGACCTGAACGCCTCGGTCCTGCTGCCGCTGGCCCGGCTGCTGTACGAGCACTGGTTCCGGGTGGAGCTGCACGGCCTCGACCACGTCCCCGAGCACGGCGGCGCCCTGCTGGTGGCCAACCATTCGGGTACGGTCCCGCTGGACGCGGTCATGATGCAGGTCGGCCTGCACGACACGGTCGGCCGCAACGTGCGGCTGCTGGGCGCCGACCTGGTGTACCAGGTGCCGTTCCTGGCGCATCTCGCCCGCAAGTCGGGGCACACCCTGGCCTGCCCGCAGGACGCCGACAGGCTGCTGGGCCAGGGCGAGCTGGTCGGTGTCTTCCCCGAGGGCTTCAAGGGCGTCGGCAAGCCCTACAGCGAGCGCTACCGGCTGCAGAGGTTCGGGCGCGGCGGGTTCGTGGCCACGGCGCTGCGCGCCGGGGTGCCGATCATCCCGTGCGCGATCGTCGGCGCCGAGGAGATCTATCCCAAGATCGCCGATCTGCGGCCGATCGCCAGGCTGCTGGGCCTGCCCTACTTCCCGGTCACCCCGACCTGGCCGCTGCTGGGCCCGCTGGGCCTGGTGCCGCTGCCGTCCAAGTGGATCATCCAGTTCGGCGAGCCGGTCCTGCTGGACGGCTACGACGCCGAGCAGGCCGACGACCCGATGGTGGTGTTCGAGCTCACCGACCGGGTCCGCGAGACCGTCCAGCATCTGGTGTACGACGCGCTGCTGCGCCGGGGCCCTGCCTTCTTCTGAGCCCCCGCCGGTCCTTCCGGGCACAGAAGGACCGGGCCGTGCCCTCCGGGCCTGTGAGGGCCGATGGAAGGCCGCTCAGGCGGTGCCGCGGTGGTAGTGGCGGCGCAGCGCGATCCCGGCGGCGACACCGCCGGCCAGGGCGCCGGCCCCGGCCGCCGCGGGCAGCGCGATGAGGGTGACCTTGCGCCCGGTGCGAAAGTCGTGGACCGGCCAGCCGCCGGCCCTGGCGCGCTCGCGCAGTTCCCCGTCGGGGTTGACCGCGTGCGGGTAGCCGACGGCGGACAGCATCGGCAGGTCGTTGTGGGAGTCGCTGTAGGCAGAGCAGTGCGACAGGTCGAGCCCCTCGCGCAGCGCCAGCGCGCGGACCGCCTCGGCCTTGGCGGGACCGTGCAGCAGGCTGCCGACGAGCCGTCCGGTGTAGTGCCCGTCGGCGGTCTCGGCGACGGTGCCCAGCGCCCCGGTGAGCCCGAGCCGGTTGGCGATCACCCGGGCGATCTCGACGGGGGTGGCGGTGACCAGCCATACCTGCTGCCCGGCTTCGAGGTGGGCCAGGGCCAGGGAGCGGGTGCCCTGCCAGATCCGGTCGGCCATGACGTCGTCGTAGATCTCCTCGCAGAGCTGGACGAGGTCGCTGACGGCCATGCCGGCGACGAAGGACAGCGCCGCCTCGCGGGCGCTGCCGATGTGGTCGGTGTTCTCGGTGCCGCGCAGCCGGAAGGCCGCCTGGCCCCAGGCGAACATCGCCAGGTCGCGGGTGGTGAACAGCCTGCGCTTGGCGAGGCCGCGGGCGAAGTGGTAGATCGACGCGCCGCGGATCATGGTGTTGTCGACGTCGAAGAACGCCGCGCCCGTGGGATCGGGCTCGGGCCAGGAGACCGTCTCGGCGGCCTCGGCCGCCACCTTGCCCGCGCTCACCGGATCCGTCGCCTGCCGCTGCCAGAAGTGCCGCATACTCAAGTCTTCTCTCCGCCGGGCTCGGAAAGACGCTGCCGTCGAGCCTGTTTCCCCTGAGTACAGATCTACCCGACGCCCCGGTCCAGTACAACGATCTCGGCGGCTCCGGGGCACGATCTCCATCACTCGGACGGGTGCGGAGCGAGCCCCGGCAAGCGCCACTCGGATGGAAATACCGTGAGAAGTTGCACTCCCAGTACGCCTCAGTCGGATTCATCGGGCACCATGGGGGCGCGATGGTCGAAGGAATGCTGGCTCTGGTGGCGACTCTGGCAGCCCTGGTGGGCGCCGGGTTGCTGGTTCAGGGCGCCCTGAAGGACAAGCGGGTCCATGTGTGGGCCTGAGCCGCGGCCCTGGTGCTGGTGGCCTTGGCGCTGGCGGCCATCGCGGTCGGGAGCCTCGCGGGGTTCAACGCCCTCACCTTCCGCGCGATGGCGATCACGGGGGCGCTGCTGGCCCCCGTCTGCGTCGCGGTGGGCGCCGTCGAACTGTGCGTCAAGGCGGTGCAGGCCAGGTTCGCCACCCGGCTGATCGCGATCTCCTACTCGCTGGTCGCGGTGGTCATCCTCAGCCTCGACCCGCTGAAGAACGGCGCCTTCGAGTCGTCGGTGCCCGACCCGGGAGACGGCTACGGGCCGCTGCCGAGCTGGCTGCTGAACGGCGCGATGGGGCTGGTGCTCCTCGCCCTGGCCGCGGCGGCCGTGACCGCCGTGGTCCGCACCCAGAAGCGGGACCGCCAGGCGTACGACCTGATGATCCCGTCCGCCCTCGCGCTGGGCGCGGGGCTGGTGGGCCTGGTCTCGATCGGTTATCTGCCGGGCCTGCTGAAGACCGTCGGACTGGCGCTGGCCGCGGGGCTGGTCTGGTTCGCCGCACACCACACCCTCGACATCTCGGACGACGAAGAGGACACCGCGTCCGAGGACTCAGAAGAGAAGGAGGTTGAGGACGAGATGGCCTACGAGCCGCCGCGTTCCCACCGCGCCCGTCCCGACACCCACGGCATGATGCGTCCCGAGC
>JAFACJ010000821.1 GCA_023425615.1 Actinomycetes bacterium | reverse complement strand
GGCGAGGTCGCCAGCTCCACCGTCATCAACGCGCTGCGCCGGTTCGACGCCCCGGTGGCGGACACCGAGCTGCAGGGCACCCTGGCGCGGGCGGTCGCGGAGGTCAACAGCGCACTGGGGCAGGCGATCCACGCCAACCCCGATCTCAACCGGATGGGCACCACCCTGACGGCGATGCTCTGGAACGGCACCAGCAAGTTCGCCATCGCCCACATCGGCGACTCCCGTGCCTACCTCCTGCGGGACGGCGTGCTCTTCCAGATCACCAGTGACCACACCCTCGCCCAGCTCCTGGCCGACGGAGGCGACTCGGGGGAGAACTCCCATCTGTCGCACATGCTGTTCAAGGTGCTGGACGGCGGCCCCGACCGCGATCCCGACCTGGCCCCGCGGGAGGCGCAGATCGGCGACCGCTACCTCCTGTGCTCCGACGGCCTGTCCGGGCCGGTCGCGGCGCAGGAGATCTACGACATCCTCTCGGCGGAGGGGCGTGAGCAGGCGGTGGCCAGGCTCATCGAGGCGGCCCGCGCCCACGGCGGGCCCGACAACATCACCTGCGTCGTGGCAGATGTGCTGAAGGCAGAACCAGAAGAGCAGAACCGGCGTCCTACTTACCTGGTGGGAGCGGTCGCGGGGACCTGACATCACGGTCTGGTCCCGGGCTGATCCCCCGGCTTGACAATCGCAGGAGTCAGGCCGGTATAAGGGTCGGCAAAGGGACGGGCAGATCGGGTGGAGGCTTTCATGACGGGGGCTGCGGCGCTGAGCCGGCGTCCCGTCGGGACGACAGCGCTACGGGTCGCGACGATGACGGCGCTGGCCGTGGGCGTGGCCGTGGCGCACGGGGTCCGCGATCCCGGCGTCCTGTGCCCCATCCGGACGTTGACCGGTATCCCCTGCCCCTTCTGCGGCGGCACCACCGTCTTCATCGAACTGGGGTCCGGACATCCGGTCCGGGCGCTGGCGGCCAATCCCCTGGTGTTCTTCGGGGCCATGGTCTTCGCCGTGGCGCCGCTGGGGCTCGGAGCGCGATGGCAGGCGTTGGCACCGCGGGCGCGTGCCTGGATGCTCGGCACCGCCATAGCGGCTTCCGGAATCTGGCAGCTCTTCCGATTCGGAATCCTCTGACAGCGCACGCCGAATCCCGGCTGACGCACCGGCAACTTTCACAAGGAGAAGTCAACGTGGGAAACCCCCCCTACGACCCCTACGGTCAGCACCAGCCCGGCGGTTACGGGCAGCCGCCCGCGCAGCCCGGCTACGGCCCCTCGACTCCGCCTCCGCAGCCTCCGGCCTACCAGGCGTCACCGCCTCCCGCCTACCCGGCCCAGCCAGCCTTCCCCGCGGCAGCCCAGCCGCAGTACGGGGTGCCGCAGCCGCAGCCCTACGGTTACGCGGGCGGCGCGTACGGCGCCTACGCGACCTGGCTCTCCCGGGTCGGCGCGTACCTCGTCGACTATGTCATCATCCTCATCCCGGTCGGGATCCTGTACTTCATCGGCATCGCCCTGTTCGTCGGCGAAGCGGCAAGCAGTACGTATGACCCCGAGACCGGGCAGATCACCGGTGGCACCGGTGGCGCCGGCGGCTTCCTTGTGATCATGCTCGCCGCGGTCGTCGCCTTCGTGATCCAGCTCTACTTCCTCTACATGCAGGGCACGACCGGGCAGACCCCGGGCAAGAAGCTCACCAACATCCGGGTGATCAGCGAGCAGACCGGCCAGCCGATCGGCTTCGGCATGTCCTTCGTGCGCTGCCTCGCCCACCTGCTGGACGGCTTCGCCTGCTACATCGGCTTCCTGTGGCCGCTGTTCGACGCCAAGGGGCAGACGTTCGCCGACAAGGTGATGAACACCGTCGTCGTCCGCTCCATCTGACGTCATCGTCCGGGCGGGGTGCTCCCTGACGGGAGGCCCCGCCCCATCGCGTTCTGGGGAGGTCCCCTTGCATGAGGGACTGGTGCTCGCCGACCGCTTCTCGCTCGTCAGGAAGATCGGCCAAGGCGGCATGGGCGCGGTCTGGGAGGGCCGCGACACCATGCTCGGCCGCCGGGTGGCGATCAAGACGCTGGCGGTGAGCCCGACCCAGGACGCGGTACGCAGATTCCGGGCCGAGGCCCAGATCGGGGCGGGACTCTCCCACCCGGGGATCATGGTCGTGCACGACATCGGCCAGTACGAGCAGACGCTCTATCTGGTGATGGAGTACCTCGAAGGCAGCGATCTGAAGACGCTCATGGAGCGGGGCCCGATCCCGCTGGAGCGGTCGCTGCGGATCGCGGCCGAGCTGCTGGGCGCGCTGGGCGCCGCGCACGCGCAGGGCGTCGTGCACCGCGACGTCAAGCCCGGCAACGTGATGGTCCTCGACCAGGGCGGGCTGAAGATCCTTGACTTCGGCATCGCCAGGTTCACCGACGCCACGCTGACCGGCTCGATCGTGGGGACGCCCGCCTACATGGCGCCCGAGCAGTTCACCGGCACGGTCGAGGTGGACGGCCGGTGCGACCTGTACTCC
>JAFACJ010000810.1 GCA_023425615.1 Actinomycetes bacterium | reverse complement strand
TGGTTGAAGTAGACCTTCTTGTCCGGGCCGCCGGTGACGCACATCCGCCCGCCGCGGCAGCTGTCCTGGTCGACCAGGACGATGCCGTCCTCGGTGCGCTTGTAGATCGCCCCGGACGGGCAGGAGGCCGCGCAACTGGGGTTGAGGCAGTGCTCGCAGATGCGCGGCAGGTAGAACATGAACGTCCGGTCGAACTCCAGCCTGACCCGTTCGGAGAGCTCGGCCAGCACCGGGTCCTCGGCGCCGTGCTGGGGCATGCCGCCCAGGTCGTCGTCCCAGTTGGCGGACCAGGAGATCTTCATCTCCTCGCCGGTGATGAGCGACTTGGGGCGGGCGACGGGCGTGTGCTCCTGGGGCGGTGCCTTGATGAGGTTCTCGTAGTCGTATGTCCAGGGCTGGTAGTAGTCGTCCAGGGACGGCAGCTTGGGGTTGGCGAAGATCGTGACCAGTTTGCGCAGTCTGCCCCCCGCTTTCAGGGACAACCGGCCGCGCCGGTTCACCTTCCATCCGCCGCGCCAGCGCTCCTGGTCCTCATAGCGGCGCGGGTATCCCTGGCCGGGGCGGGTCTCGACGTTGTTGAACCAGACGTACTCCACGCCGCTGCGGTTGGTCCACGCCTGCTTGCAGGTGACCGAGCAGGTGTGGCAGCCGATGCACTTGTCGAGGTTCATGACCATCGCCATCTGCGCCATGACCCGCATCAGTACGTCACCTCCTGGGAGCGGCGGCGGATCACGGTGACCTCGTCGCGCTGGTTGCCGGTGGGGCCGAGGTAGTTGAAGGCGAACGACAGCTGGGCGTATCCGCCGATGAGGTGGCTGGGTTTGACCAGCAGCCGCGTCAGGGAGTTGTGGATCCCGCCTCGCCGTCCGTCAGTCTCGGTGAGGGGGACGTCGATGAGCTTGTCCTGCGCGTGGTACATGTACACGGTGCCCTCGGGCATCCGGTGCGAGACGATGGCGCGTGCCACCACGACGCCGTTGCGGTTGACCGCCTCGATCCAGTCGTTGTCGCGGACCCCGATCTTGGCGGCGTCCCTGTCGCTCATCCAGATCGTCGGCCCGCCGCGCGACAGCGACAGCATGAACAGGTTGTCCTGGTACTCGGAATGGATCGACCATTTGCTGTGCGGGGTGAGATAGCGGACGGTGATGCCGAGTTCGCCGTTCTCGCCGAGCCGCGGTTCGCCGAACAGGGCGTGCAGGTTCAGCGGCGGCCGGAACACCGGGAGCTGTTCGCCGAGTTCGGCCATCCAGTCGTGGTCGAGGAAGAAGTGCTGCCGTCCGGTGAGGGTGTGCCACGGTTTGAGGCGCTCCACGTTGATGGTGAACGGCGAGTAGCGGCGTCCGCCCGACTCCGAGCCCGACCATTCGGGCGAGGTGAGGACGGCGACCGGGCGTTCCTGGGTGTCGGCGAAGGTGATCTGGTCGCCCCGGCGTTCGGCGCCCAGGTCCGCCAGCGGGCGGCCCGTGCGCTGTTCCAGCGTCCGGAACCCCTGGGCGGCGACCTGCCCGTTGGTGCTCCCCGACAGGGCGAGGATCATCTCGCAGGCGTGGACGTCCCTTTGCAGCGCGGGACGTCCGTCGGCGGGGCCGCCCCGGATCGTCCCGTTCTTCTGGCGCAGGTACTCCACCTGCTGGGACAGGTCGTAGGAGACGCCCTTGACGGCGGCGCCCAGTGTCTCCGTCAGCGGGCCGATCGAGGACATCTTCGCCGCGACCGCCGGGTAGTCGCGTTCCACCAAGACGAGCTTGGGCAGCGTCTTGCCGGGTATGGGCTCGCACTCGCCCGCGGCCCAGTCGGCGACGCGGCCGTGCGGGGTCGCCATCTCGTCCGGTGTGTCGTGCAGCAGCGGCACCGCGACGACGTCGTGGCGTACGTCCAGGTGCCCGGCGGCGAGCCGGCTGAAGGTCCTGGCGATGGTCTGGAAGGCGTCCCAGTCCGTGCGGGTCTGCCAGGGCGGTGCGATCGCGGGGCTGAAGGCGTGCACGAACGGGTGCATGTCGGTGCTGCTGAGGTCGTGCTTCTCGTACCAGGTCGCGGCGGGCAGCACGACGTCGGAGTAGACGGTGGTGCTGGTCATCCGGAAGTCCAGGGTCAGCAGCAGGTCGAGTTTGCCGGTGGGCGCCTCCTCACGCCAGATGACGTCCCTGGGGCGCAGACCGGCCGGTGTCTCCTCGGCGCGCAGCCCCGAGTCGGTGCCCAGCAGGTGCTTGAGGAAGTACTCGCTGCCCTTGCCGGAGGAGCCGAGGAGGTTGGCGCGCCAGACCGCCAGCACCCGCGGGAAGTTCTCCGGCGCGTCGGGGTCCTGGCAGGCGAAGCCGAGCCGGCCCGCCTTCAGTTCCGCGACGATGTGCTCCCCCGCCTGCGCGCCCGAGGCCAGCACCTCGTCGGCGAGGTCCAGGGGGTTGCGGTCGAACGTCGGGTAGGAGGGCATCCAGCCCAGCCGCGCCGACTGGGCGATGGCGTCGGCGGTGCTCATGCCCGCCAGCGCCCCGCCGGACGTCGCGGCGGCCAGAGTCCCGGCGGTGAACCGGTCGTAGCGGAACTGGTCGGCGTTCAGATACCAGTAGGCGGTCTGGATCATCTGGCGGCCCGGCCTCGACCAGTCCAGCGCGGAGGCGAGCTGGGTCCAGCCGGTCACCGGGCGGCATTTCTCCTGGCCCACGTAGTGCGCCCAGCCGCCGCCGTTCACGCCCTGGCAGCCGGTCAGCGTCGTCAGCGCGATGAAGGCGCGGTAGATGGTGTCGGCGTGGAACCAGTGGTTGGCGCCCGCCCCCATGATGATCATCGATCTGCCGCGTGACTCCTCGGCGTTGGCGGCGAACTCCCTGCCGATCCGGGCCGCGGCCGCGGCGGGGACACCGGTGAACGTCTCCTGCCAGGCGGGGGTGCAGGGCTCGGCGGCGTCGTCGTAGCCCGTCGGCCAGCGGCCGGGCAGGCCGTCGCGGCGCACCCCGTACTGGGCCAGCATCAGGTCGTAGACGGTGGTGACCAGGTGCCCGCCGACCCGGCGCACCGGCACGCCGCGCCGCAGGACGCCGGGGGAGCCGTCCAGCGCGTCGAACCGCGCCAGTTCCACCTCCACCGGTTCCTCGCCGCCTCCGGCCGCGCTCAGCAGCGGGTCCGCCGTGCCGAGGTCGAGGTTCCAGCGGCCGGCGCCCGACTCGCCGTACCGGAAGCCGAGCGAGCCGCCCGGTACCAGCGGCCCGCCGCTGGCCGAGTCCAGGAGGACGGTCTTGAACGCGGCGTTCTCGCTCTCCGCCTCGGGGCCGGGGAGGTCGGCGGCGGTGAGGAACTTGCCGGGGCGGTGGGAGCCGTCGGCGGCTGGCTCCAGGCGCACCAGGAACGGCAGGTCGGTGTAGCGCTTGACGTAGTCGGTGAAGTACGGGGTCCGCCGGTCGACGAAGAACTCCTTCAGGATGACGTGGCCCATCGCCATCGCGAGCGCGCC
This sequence comes from Actinomycetes bacterium, assembly GCA_023425615.1. GTDB lineage: Bacteria > Actinomycetota > Actinomycetes > Streptosporangiales > Streptosporangiaceae > Actinocorallia. The sequence goes on along the minus strand of JAFACJ010000810.1, from coordinate 160 downwards.
GTCGGTGCCGGGGCGGGCGGCCAGCCATTCGTCGGCGAACTTGACGTTGTCGGCGTAGTCGGGTGAGACGGCCACGACCTTCTGGCCCCGGTAGCGCGCCTCGGTCATCCAGTGGGCGTCGGGGGTGCGGGTCACCGGGAGGTTCGAGCCCCACATGATG
>JAFACJ010000777.1 GCA_023425615.1 Actinomycetes bacterium | reverse complement strand
CCTGTACGGGCGCACCGCCACCGGCCTGCTGCGTTACCACTTCTGGATGGCCGATGCCTCACCTGGCCGTATGACGCGGCTGGTGGGACTGCGGGACCAGATGATGGCCGACAACCTCCTCGCCGTCGCCGAACGGGGCCCGGTGCTGGTCCACGCGCACAACAGCCATCTCCAGCGGGACAAGAGCACGATGCGGATGGGCGGCCTGACGGTGGAGTGGTGGAGCGCCGGTGCGATCGTGAGCGCCCGGCTGGGGGAGGGGTATGCCTTCCTGGCCACGGCTCTCGGCACGATCCGGCACAAGGGAGTGGACGCTCCGCCGCCGGACACCGTCGAAGGGCTCCTGTACGCGCTCCCGGAGGACCGCTACGTCGTCGACGCTCCCCGGCTGGCCATCGCCCTCGGTGGCGCGTGGCCCGCCCTCCGCGCGTCCCCGTACTACGGCTATGCCCCGCTTGACCCGGCCCACCTGGCCGGAAGCGACGGGATCGTGTTCATCAAGGACGTCCCGCGGAGCTAGCGCCACGGTCATCGGTGGCAGACTTGTCGCGTGGATGAGGTGCGAATCGCCCGGTATCTGGCCCGGATAGGTGCGTCGTGGCCGGCCGACGTCGGGTTCGGGGGGTTCACCGACGCGCCGCTGCGTCTTGACGCGCGGACCCCGCAGCACGACACCGCCGGGGTGTACCAGGTGCTGGAGAACGGCGGATTCTGGGAGGTCCTGGACAGCGACGGCTCCTCGCTCCTCATCGACCCGCGTCCGGCCGAACTCGCGGACTTCAAGGCGGGCTGCTGGTGGCACAGCACGTCTCCCGACTCCCACTTCACCCGCTCCCTGACGTGCAGCCTGCGCACCGCCACCGGACGCGTCACCCTCAGCGGCACCAGGCTGATCGTCACCGAGAACGGCGCGCGGACCGAGACGTCGCTTTCCGAAGGCGCTGCTCTGGACGCCTACCGTGAGCGTTTCGGCATCGTCCTGGACCGCATCCCCGCGCCCCGCTTTCAGGAGGGCGGCGACCAGATGTGAGGGGTCGTGGTGGTGACGGCGTGGAAGCCGAGGCGTTGCAGGATGGGGCGGCTGTCGTCTGAGGCGTCGACGTGCAGGTACCGGTAGCCGCGTTCGGCGGCCAAGCGGGCGCGGGCGGCCACGAGCGCCCGGTAGATGCCGTGGCCGCGCCACTTCTCCAGCGTCGCCCCTCCCCACAGGGACGCGAAGGTCCCGTCTTCGAGGAGCGTCGTCCAGGCGGCGGAGACGACCTGGCCGTCGGCCTCCGCTATGAAGATCGCCAGCCGGTCGGGGGAGGCCGCCAGTCCTCCGGCGAGGTGGTCGCCGATGAAGGCGCAGTCACGTCCCCACACCTGCGACTCCATCGCCACGATCGCGGGTATCGTCTCCGCTCCGGCCCGGGAGATCACCACCCCGTCTGGGAGGGGAGACGCCTCCGGCAGGTCGGCGATGCCGCCGATCACGACGGTCTCGGTGGCCTCGGCGACGAATCCGGCGTCACACAGCCGGTCGGGCAGGTCGCGGGGCAGGTCGTGGCCGCGGACCTTCCACTCCACCGCCTCGCCGCGGGCGCCGAAGAAGCCGGTCTGCGCGGTGATCAGGGCGTCTACGTCATATCCCGACAGGTCGCGGGGGCCGGTGACGAATCCTCGCTCCTCCCCGACCACACGCAGTAGAGGGCCGTCGCGTTCGACCCACGCGCCGAGCGCCGGCACGCCCGTCCCGCGCAAGTGCTCGTCATACGCGGCCAGCAGGTCCCCGATCATCCGCCCGAGGGTAGCGGCCACCGCGAGGCGTTTCCACGGGATTTCGGGCGGCCGTCCCCGATCCGTCAGGTGTCGCCGTGGACGATGCGGCTCAGTGCGGCGGCGGTGCTGGTGAAGGCGGTCGGCCCCAGCAGGGAGCGGAGTTCGGTGTTGAAGCGGTCGATCTCCGGCTGGGCGGCGCGGAGGGCGGCGAGGCCCTCGTCGGACAGGTGGAGGGTCACCGCCCGGTGCTCGCGGGGGTGGGGTTGGCGGGTGATGAGCCCGGAGGAGGCCAGGCGGACGACGAGCGCGGTGACCGCCGATTCGCGGAGCCCGAGGATGCGGGCGAGCTGCTGCTGGGTGACGCCCGGCTGGTCGTGCACCGCGAACAGCGCGCCGAGCTGGGCGGTGGTGATGCCCGCGGCCTCCTTGCAGCGCCGGTCGGCGTCGGTCCGCAGCTGGTGCGCGGCACGCTGGAGCAGGAAGTACAGGCGTTCGTCGGACGTGGGCATACCCCGGATCTTGACAGATGCCGTGCTGCCGCGCCTATCCTCACTTCACTAGTGAAGTGAAGGGACGGTCATGATGGACCTCGCGTTGGCGCAGAGCATACTGGCGGCGCAGCCGTTCAGCGTGCTGCTCGGAGCCAGGATGGTGGCCTTCGGTGACGGCGAGGCGGTGCTGGAACTGGAAGTGCGCGATGAGTTGCGGCAGCAGAACGGCTACGTGCACGGCGGAGTGCTGAGCTACGCCGCCGACAACACGCTGACCTTCGCCGCGGGCACGGTCGTCGGCTCCGGCGTGGTCACCGCGGGCTTCTCCATCGACTACCTGCGTCCCGCCACGGGCGGCGTCCTGCGTGCCGAGGCACGTGTCGTGCGCGCCGGGCGCACCCGGATCGTCTGCCGCTGCGATCTGTTCACCGTGGACGACAGGGGCGAGCGGAGCCTGTGCGCGGTCGCGCAGGGCGACATCTCCGTCAACGGCCCCCGCCAGGGCCAGGAGGCGGCGGCCGCGGTTCGGTGACGCCGACCGGGAGGCTGCGCGGGGCCGGATGACCGGCTGGAAGGTCAAATCGCGGTGTTCCCCGCGACCCGGTCTCCCTTGCCGTGGCGGGTCGTCGGCGCCAGCGGGGACGCTGTGCCATCATCGATGACTCCACGTAACCGCATGGGGGGTCGCTGTGGCTGTTCATCTGGTCTGTGCCGCCGTCGCGGCGGCCGGCTGCGTGCTGGGGCCCGGAGCCCTGGGGCACGTGGCGGGGTTCGAGCCGGGCACCTACCAGATCTCCGTTCCCGGTGGGGAGTGCCTGGTCGGCACGGGACGGCAGGACACCGCGCCGGAGGTCGGCGAGTGCGACGGGACCCACTGGAAGGTGGAGGCGGTGCCGGGCGGATACGCGCTCAGGCACGCGGACACGGGCCTGTGCCTGGCGCCTTCGCTGCTGCGGATCTATCCGCAGCGGGTGGCGTTCCGGGAGTGCGGGGGCCTGGACGATCCGTGGAACGTCGCGGGGATGGGCAACGGCCGGGTGCGGATCTCGCGACCCGACTACTACTCCTTCCTCACCTGGCTCAGCGACCGCGAACCCGTCTTCCTGCTGCCGGAAAGCCAGGCCGGCAACCAGCAGTGGGTGTTCGAGAGGTAGGAGTCCCCATGCTCGCTCATGCAGCCTTCGCCGCGCTGGCCGCGGTCCTTCCCGTTCCCGGTCCGGGGATGGCCCCGCTCGGGTTCCAGCCGGGCGTCTATGAACTCGCCACCTCCAAGGGGAGGTGTCTGCACAGCGACGACGGTGACCGCGCCACGGTGACGGTCGGGGCGTGCGACACCACGTGGCGGATCGAGAAGAACGGCGAGGGGTACGCCGTCAAGCACGCCACCACCGGCGCCTGCCTGGCCCCGTCGCTGCTGGACGTCTATCCGCCGCATGTGACGACCCGCTCCTGCGAGATCTCCAACCCGGTCTGGACCGTCACCGAGGTGGAGCCGGGCTGGGTGACCATCTCGCTGGACGTCGGATTCGCCCTGGTCAGCTGGATGGAGGACTACCCGTCGGCGGTCCTGGTCGATGAGGAGCCCGCCGCCGGGGGCCAGCGGTGGCGCCTGCGCAGGCGCTGAGTCAGGGGAGGATCTTGATCGCGCTGCTCCAGTGCGCGCCGATGGTGTTCTGCAGGCCCATGTGCAGCAGTTGCATCGCCTCCAGTTCCCGGGCTCGGCGCAGGGGACCGGCGTCGATGGGGCGCAGTCCCCCGGAGGAGGCGAGTTCGGCGACGGTCTTCTTGGCGGCGGGGTCGTCACCGGCGATGAAGACGTCCAGTGGCTGTCCGGCGACCTGCCCGTCGTGCAGGGTCGCGGCGAAGGTGGTGTTGAACGCCTTGACCACGTGGGCGTGCGGCGCGGCCTCGGCGATCTGCTCGGCGGCCGAGGTGCCCGGCGGCACCAGCAGCGAGTCCATGGTCTGGAAGTCGACGGGGTTGCTGATGTCGACAACGGGCTTGCCGGCCAGGTCGTCTTCGTAGGTGGCGGCGACGTGCACTCCCGCCGGGTAGGGGAGCGCCAGTACCACCAGGTCGGCCTCGCCCACGTCCAGGGGCGCGGCGGCCCGCGCCTGCCCGTTCGGGGTCCGCCGCTGCAGCGATCCGGCCAGCTGCTCGGCCTTGGCCGCGTCGGTGTCCACCAGCCCCACCGCGTGTCCTCCGGACAGCGCTCTGAGCCCGATCCCGGCCGCCATGTTCCCGGCACCGAAAATGATGATCTTCATTCCGTCCACCCCCGGAGACGAAATCCGACGAACGCGCTTTTCCACGCTATGCGGGGCATCGCCAGCAAACGGTAAACATCCCAGCCCTCCGTGAGGGGTACCGGGTCGGAGCACGATACCCCTAGGGGTATCGTGAAGACGGAGGTGAGGATGATGCAGATGGACGCGGAGGTCCTGGCCGACGCGCTCACCCGGTTGAAGCGGGCGCACGGCCAGCTGGGCGGGGTGATCGCGATGATCGAGAACGCCGAGGACTGCGAGCGGGTGCTGACGCAGCTGGCGGCGGTGTCCAAGGCCCTGGACCGGGCCGGATTCAAGATCATCTCAACGGGGCTGCAGCAGTGCCAGGCGGCGCGGGAGCGCGGCGAAGAGGCGCCGATCTCCCCCGAGCGGCTGGAGAAGCTGTTCCTGGCCCTGTCGTGAAGCCGTAGCGATGCCGCCGCCCGCGCGGGCGGCGGCGGACCGGCTCCACGAGGATCCCCGCAGGGGATCCGTCTGTCCTCCATATACCCCCCGGGGTATGTGCACAACGGAGTGCGCCGATGGCGTCAGGTGAGGTGAAGGCCGATGAGCTGGGCCGATCCGCACCGGGCATCCCCAAGGCGACGGCAGGTTCCGATACCGGATTTCGAAGTGAAGGCGGAGACATGAGCACGATCCACGTCGAGGTGGTGGAGACCTCGTCCCTGGGAGACCGCAGCTACCTGGCCCATGACGGGCGGGTGGCGCTGGTGGTCGACCCCAGCGCGACATCGACCGGATCCTGGCCCTGGCCGGGAGACTGGGGGTGCGGATCACCCACGTGGCCGAGACCCACCTGCACAACGACTACGTCTCCGGCGGCCTGGCCCTGGCCCGGGTGACCGGCGCCGCCTACCTGGTCGCCGCGGCCGACGAGGTCGATTTCGACAGGCTGCCGGTCGGCGACGGCGACACCGTCACGATGTCGGAGGAGATGGCGGTCTCGGTGATCGCCACCCCGGGCCACACCTTCCACCACGTGTCCTATGTGCTGTCGGGCCCCGGCGGCCCGGAAGGGGTGTTCACCGGAGGGTCGCTGCTGTTCGGCACCACCGGCCGCACCGACCTGCTGGGCGCGGGGCACGCCCATGTCCTTGCCCACCACCAGCACGCCTCGGTCCACCGGCTGGCCGATCTCCTGCCCGACGGCGCGCGCGTGTGGCCCACCCACGGGTTCGGCAGCTTCTGCTCGGCGACACAGGCCGACGCCGCGGCCTCGACCATCGGCCGGGAGAGGGAGGTGAACGCGGCGCTGCGGCTGGAGGCCGACGACTTCGTCACCGAGGTGCTGGCGGGGCTCGACGCCTACCCCGCCTACTACGCCCACATGGGCGCCCGCAACAGCGCCGGGGCCGACCTGATCGACCTCACCCCCGTCCAGGTCACCGACCCCGGCCGGCTGCGCGAACGCATCGCGGCCGGTGAATGGGTGGTGGACCTGCGCTCGCGCAAGGCCTTCGCGCAGCAGCACCTGACCGGAACCCTGAGCTTCGGCCTGGACGGGCCGATGTCGACCTGGCTGGGCTGGATGATCCCGTGGGGCTCACCCCTCACCCTGCTGGGCGAGAGCCACGAGCAGGTCGCCGAGGCCCAACGTGAACTGGCACGCATCGGCATCGACCGGCCGGCCGCCGCCGCCACCGGAGGGCCGCACGGGTGGGCGGGCGAGGACGCCGGACGTCTGGCCGGACTCACCGTCGCCACCTTCGCCGACCTGGCCGCCGCCCTCTCCGGCAGCGCACCGGCCGGGCTGCCCGGCCCGGACGTCGTGCTGGACGTGCGGCTGGGCAACGAGTGGCGGGCCGGGCACATCGAGGGCGCCGTCCACATCCCGCTGTTCGACCTGCCCGCGCGCCTGGCCGACGTGCCGCCCGGGACGGTGTGGGTGCACTGCGGTTCGGGCTATCGGGCCGCGGCGGCCACCAGCCTCCTGCGGCGGGCCGGGCGGGACGTGGTGCACATCGACGACGCCTACGCCGAGGCCGCTGCCGCCGGGCTGACCATCACCGCCCCGCAGGACTGACCCCCACCGACCACCGCTTCGACGAGGAGAAGACCCCATGACCGCCGACACCCCGGCGACCCCCGCCTTCCTGGACGCCGCCGCCTTGCGGCACCTGCTGGACTCCGGCCGCACGCCCCTGCTGATCGACGTGCGCGCTCCCGGCGAGTTCGAGGCCGCCAGCGTTCCCGGATCCCGCAACGTGCCGCTCGACCTGCTGCGCGAGCATCCCGTCGAACTCGGCGCCCGCCTGGAGGGACAGGTGGTGCTCGTCTGCCGTTCGGGGCGGCGGGCGGCCGAGGCCGAGCGGATCCTCACCGCCGCCGGACTGGCCGGGACCCGGGTGCTGGCGGGAGGGATCAACGCCTGGCAGGCGGCCGGCGGGCCGGTCGCCACCGGGCGCGCCCGCTGGGAGCTGGAACGCCAGGTCCGTCTGGCCGCCGGCTCGGTGGTCCTGGGCGCGGTCGTGACCAGCACGCTGCTCCCGCGGGCCAAGTGGGTGGCGGCGGCGATCGGCGGCGGCCTGGTCTTCGCCGCGCTGTCCGACACCTGCGCGCTCGGCATGGCGCTGGCGAGGCTCCCCTACAACCGCGGTCCCCGCACCGACCTGGCGGCGGTCCTGGCCGCGCTCGCCGACCGGGCCGGCGAACGGCGATGAACCGCCCGCTCCCGTACCGAGCGGCACGGCCGTACCGGCGCCCCCGGCCAGGTGGGTGCCCCCGGCAGGACGAGTGCCTCCGGCCGGGAGGGTGCCTCCGGCCGGGAGGGTGCCTCCGGCAGAGAGGGCGCCTCTGGCCGGGAGGGTGGAGGCGGCGGTGCTGATCGCGGCGGGGCTCGGCCTCCTCATCGGGGTCCTGCTCGGGCTGCTGGGCGGAGGCGGATCCATCCTGGCCGTGCCGGCCCTGATCTACGGGGGCGGTCTTCCGCTGGCCTCGGCGGTTCCCGCCTCCCTGCTGGTCGTGGGCCTCTCCTCGACCGCCGCCGTCCTGCCCCGCGT
>JAFACJ010000717.1 GCA_023425615.1 Actinomycetes bacterium | reverse complement strand
CGGGGCCGCCGACGAACTCGGTGATGTCGCTGGGGAGGGTGCAGCCGGGCAGGCTGGCCAGGGCGACGGAGGCGGCCTTGCCGATGCCGAAGACGCCGGAGCCGCCGCACCAGACGTCCCAGCCCGCGGCGTAGGCGCGGTCGTGGGCGCTGCGGGCGGTGGTGAGGCCGCCGAGGCGGCTGACGCGGAGGCTGAGGGCGCGGCCGACGCCCATGGCGATCGCTGTGTCCAGGGAGTCGAGGTCGGCGAGGTCGGGGGCGACGGCGGCCTGGACGGAACGCTGGAGGACGACGTGGGGCGCCAGGTCGCGGAAGGGGCGTTCGATGGCGACGAGGCCGTAGGCGTCGAGGGATTCCAGGGCGGCGAGGTCGGCGGGGGAGTCGGTGTAGGAGCGGGCGCCGTCGACCTGGAGGGCGAGGGCGGGGTATGCCTGCCGGACGACGCGCAGGGGCTCGACGTCCCAGCCGGGGCGCACCTCCAGGGTGATGCGGGTGTGGCCGCTGCCGATGTAGCGGTTGACCAGCGGGGGGAGGCTCTCCAGATGCGGCTGGCAGGGGACGCGGGCGCCGGTGACGACGGAGGTGCGGGTGCCGCCGAGGGCGTGGGCGACGGGGACGTGGTGCAGGCGGCCCCACAGGTCCCAGGCGGCGATCTCGACGGCGGCGGTGGCGCGGGGCCCGCCGAGGGCGCCGAGGCCGCCGAGGTCCTCGGGGTGGTCCCAGTCGAGTCCGGGGAGGGCGGGGCCGAGGCGGTCGGCGAGGTCGGCCCAGGTGCTGTCGTCCAGCAGCGCGCTCTCGCCCCAGCCGACGGTGCCGTCCTCGGCGGTGAGGGACACCAGGACGCTCTCGGGCCGGCGGCCGCGGTGCAGGGCGACACGGTAGGCGCGGAAGTCCACGATGTTGGGCACGGTCCCTCCCCTCGCCGCTCGTCGCCGTCGTCCTCACTTCATGATCTCATGCTCGCCGCCCCGCTCTCGTGCACCAAACAAGTGCTTGGTACGCTGCGGGTATGACGGTTCCGCAGTATCCGCAGGCCCGTGGTCTGCTCTCCGACAAGGTCGTCGTCATCACCGCCGCGGCCGGCGCGGGAATCGGCGGCGCGACAGCCCGGCGCTGCCTGGAGGAGGGCGCCAGGGTGGTGATCAGCGACGCCCACGAGCGGCGGCTCGCCCAGTCGCTGGAGGCACTCGGCAAGGAGTTCGGCGCCGACCGGGTGGCGGCGCTGCCCTGCGACGTCAGGGACGAGGCGCAGGTGCAGGCACTCTACGCGTACGCGCGCGACACCTTCGGCAAGATCGACGTGGCGGTCAACAACGCAGGGCTCGGCGGCACGGACGAACTCGCCGACATGCCGGACGAGCGCTGGGAGCGGGTCCTGGACATCACCCTCAACGGGACCATGCGCTGCACCAGGGCGGCACTGCGGATGATGCGCGAGCAGGGGACCGGCGGCGCGATCGTCAACAACGCCTCGGTCGTCGGCTGGCGGGCGCAGCGCGGCCAGTCGCACTACGCCGCGGCCAAGGCGGGTGTCATGGCGCTCACCCGCTGCGCCGCCCTGGAGGCCGCCGACCACGGTGTGCGGATCAACGCCGTCGCCCCGTCCCTGGCCATGCACCCCCATCTGGTCAAGGTCACCAGCGAGGAGGTCCTCGCCGACCTCACCTCGCGTGAGGCGTTCGGCCGGTACGCCGAGCCCTGGGAGGTGGCCAACGTGATCATCTTCCTGGCCGGCGACTACTCCTCCTACATGACCGGCGAGATCGTCTCCGTCAGCAGCCAGCACCCCTGAGAGGTCAGGAGGGGCAGGTGGCGTCAAGGGAGACGGCACGGGCGGGCCCGGGGGAGGCGGGCCGCCGCGCGGGATGGCGCGGGGCGCCGGAGACGGCCCTGGCGGCCCTGGCGTGGATCAGGGAGAGGTCGGGGCGGGCGGTGTCGATCAGCGGGGGGACGAACGAGAGGCTGGAGATCCGGCCGTCCTCCTTCACCTTCTTGGTCAGCTCCAGGAGGTCGGGCAGGAGCGACGGAGGGAAGTCGGTGGAGATCGCGCCCTTGGCGGCCGTCGTCAGCTCCTCGAAGCGGGACAGGAGGCGGTAGGGGTCGGCCTGGCGGGCGATGGCGCACAGGAGGCACTTCTGGCGGGCCATGCGGGTGTAGTCGTCGCTGTCGGTGCGGGAGCGGCCGTACCAGAGCGCCTGGGTGCCGGTCAGGTGGTGGCGGCCCGCCGGGAGCCTGCCCTCGCCGTCGCGGCCGAAGCGGATGTCCTCGGGGATGTTCATGTCCACGCCGCCCATGGCGTCGATGAGCCGGGCGAACCCCCGCATGTCGACGAGGACGTGGTAGTCGACGGGCTGGCCGAGGATGTAGGAGACGGTCGGCCGCAGGAGCGCGAAGCCGCGCTGCCCGTCCGGCACTCCTGGCACCATCTCGGGATGGTCCTCGGCGTACTGGTACACCTGGTTCAGCAGGCCGGGGGTGAGGTCGCCGTCGCCGGTGAACCCGTGCGGGAAGCGGTCGGCCGCGGGCCCCGGCGGCAGCGGGACGCGCTCCAGGTTGCGCGGCAGGCCCAGCAGGACGGTGTCGCCGGTGCGGGTGGCGATGCTGGCCAGGGTGACGCTGTCGGTGCGCACCCCGTAGCGGCCGCGTCCGGCGTCGCCGCCGAGCAGCAGGACGTTCAGCCGCCCGTCCGCCCACGGGCCGCCGGGCAGGGTCTCGGCCCGCGCCCGGTCCGATCCCTCGAAGATGGACAGCAGGGCGCCGCGGTAGAGGAAGGCGGCGTGCGCGGCGAGGGCGAAGGGCGCGGCGACGGCCAGGCACAGGACGGCGACGAGGAGGGACGCCAGGGACCTGGCCGGGGCCCGCAGGCCGCGGGGCCGCAGCAGGGACCAGGACCGGGCGACGACGCCGGCCCACAC
>JAFACJ010000711.1 GCA_023425615.1 Actinomycetes bacterium | reverse complement strand
CGGCCGCCACGGGGACGCCGTGCGGACGCAGCCGCGCCTCCCAGGAGGCGGCGGTGTCGGTGGCCAGGGCCGCGGTCACCACGGCCAAGACCTCCTCGCGCCGCTCCGCGCGCTCGGCCATCGTGGGGAAGCCCTCGACGCCCGCCTCGGCGGCGAAGGACTTCCAGAAGCCGTCATGGGTGATGAACAGCGCCAGATACCCCTCGGCCGTCGGGAAGAGCTGGGCCGGGGTGTAGTAGGAGTGCGCGCCGAAGGGCATACGCCGCGGCACGGCTCCCTCGTTGAGATAGGCGGACGCGCGGTAGTTGAGCTGGGAGAGCATCACGTCCCGCAGCGACACCTCCACCTGGCCGCCGCGCCCGGAGACGATCTGGGCCAGCAGCCCGATCGCGGCGGTCAGCCCGGAGGAGTTGTCGGCCGAGGAGTACCCGGGCAGGGTCGGCGGCCCGCCGGGGTCGCCGGTGAGCGAGGCGACGCCGGTGGACGCCTGCACCACGTAGTCGAACGCCGGGTCGTCGCCCGCGTCCATGCCGAAGCCGGTGAGCGCGACGCACACGATGCGCTCGTTCCAGCGCTTCAGCGCCTCGTAGGTGAGCCCGAGCCGGTGGATCGCCGACGGCTTGAGGTTGACCAGCAGCGCGTGCGACCCGGCGACGAGCTCGCCGAGCCGCGCCTGGCCCGCCTCGGAGTGCAGGTCGAGCCGGATGCTGCGCTTGCCGCGGTTCAGGCTGGCGAAGTAGGCGTCGCCCACCTGCCGCGAGATGTCGCCGCCGGGCGGCTCCAGCTTGGTCACCTCGGCGCCGAGGTCGGCGAGCATCATGGTGGCGTAGGGGCCGGCCAGCATGTGGCCGACCTCCAGGATCCTGATGCCCGCCAGCGGCCCGTCGCTCACCGGAACTCCTTCGCGAGCTCGCCGATCATCTCCCGGGTCCGGTACTTGGAGGCGACCAGTTCGTCGCGGGTGTCGCCGATCGGCAGCAGGCGCACCGACAGGTCGGTGGCACCGGCGTCGGCGAACCGCCGGAAGCGTTCGGCGATCGCCTTCTCATCGCCGGCCGCGCACAGGTCGCCGACGTCCTGGGCGTCGCCGAACCCCAGCAGCCGCTGGTAGTTCGGCGAGATCTCCGCCTCGCCGAGGATCCGGTTGGCGCGCTCGCGCGCCTCCTCCACCCGCGACGGCTCGCACAGGCACACCGGGATGCTCGCGATGATCCGCGGAGCCTGACGTCCCGCCTCCTTCGCCGCCTTGGTGATGCGCGGCACGACGTGCTCGGCGACCGCCCGCTCGTCGGCCATCCACAGGATCGTCCCGTCGGCGTGCTCGCCCGCCAGCCGCAGCATGACGGGGCCGAGCGCGGCGACCAGCACCGGCATCGGCGACACCGGGCCGAGGTCGAACGGGTTGTGCACCTTGAACGTGTCGTTCTCCACGTCCACCGGGCCCGGTCCGTTCAGCGCGGTGCGCAGGACCTCCAGATAGTCGCGGGTGTAGGCGGCGGGCTTCTCGTACGGCAGGCCCAGCATGTCCTGGACGATCCAGTGGTGGGACGGGCCGACGCCCAGCGTCAGCCGTCCCCCGGTCGCCGCCTGCGCCGACAGCGCCTGCCGCGCCAGCGCGACCGGATGCTGCGCCTGCAGCGGCACGACCGCCGTCCCCAGCTCGATCCGCGAGGAGCGGGCGCCCATCAGGGCCACCGCGGTCAGCGCGTCGAAGTCCGTGGGCACCTGGGGGATCCACGCGCTGTCCAGCCCCGCCGACTCGGCCCACTCGATGTCGGCGAGCAGCTTTGCCACCTTGCGGGCGCCGTCTCCCCGCTCGGCCCCGATCATCACACCGATCCGCACCGTTCCTCCAAACTCGGTTCCGTGTTCCGCGCGCTCAAGGCGAGGCGGGGGTGGCGGTCAGGGCGCGCACCTCGGCCACCAGGGCGTCAAGGGGCGTGCCGGTGGGGAAGACGGCGGCGGCTCCCGCCTCCTTCAGCCTGGGCACGTCCGACAGCGGGATCGTGCCGCCCACGATGACCGCGATGTCACCGGCGTCGGCGGCGCGCAGCGCCTCGACCGTCCTGGCGGTCAGCGCGAGGTGGGCGCCGGACAGGATGCTGAGCCCGACGACCGCGACGTCCTCCTGGAGGGCGATCGCCACGATGTCGTCGACCTTCTGCCGGATCCCGGTGAAGATCACCTCGAACCCCGCGTCGCGCAGGGCACGGGCGACGATCTTGGCGCCGCGGTCGTGGCCGTCGAGGCCGGGCTTGGCGACGAGGACTCGTGTCGTCATCAGAACACCACCGGTTGCTGGAACTCGCCCCACACGTCCTTCAGGGCGGCGACCATCTCGCCGACCGTGCAGTACGCGTTGGCGCAGTCGATCAGGGGGCCCATGAGGTTGTCGGTGCCCTCCGCGGCGCGGGAGAGCGCGGCGAGGGCGGCGCGGACGGCTGCGCCGTCGCGTTCGGCCGTGACCTTGGCCAGCCGCTTGAGCTGGCGTTCGCGGCCTTCGGCGTCGAGCTCGTAGGTGGCGAGGTCGGGCGCCGGCTCCGGCGAGACGAAGCGGTTGACGCCCACGACCGGGCGCTTCCCTCCCTCGATCTCCTGGTGGAGCTGGTATGCCTCATCAGCGATGAGGCCCTGGAGGTAGCCGTCCTCGATGGCGCGGACCATGCCGCCGTGCCGCTCCAGATCGGCCATGATCTCGATGATCTTCTCTTCGGTGGCGTCGGTGAGCGCCTCGACGAAGTAGGAGCCGCCGAGCGGGTCGACGACCCGGGTGACGCCGGTCTCGTAGGCGAGGACCTGCTGGGTGCGCAGCGCGAGCGTCGCCGACTCCTCGCTGGGCAGCGCGAACGGCTCGTCCCAGGCGGCGGTGAACATCGACTGGACGCCGCCCAGCACCGAGGCCATCGCCTCGTAGGCGATACGGACGATGTTGTTCTGCGCCTGCGGCGCGTACAGGGAGGCGCCGCCCGAGACACAGCCGAACCGGAACATCGACGCCTTGTCCGACGTCGCGCCGTACCGCTCGCGGACGATCGTCGCCCAGCGGCGGCGCCCTGCGCGGTACTTGGCGATCTCCTCGAAGAAGTCGCCGTGCGTGTAGAAGAAGAAGGAGATCTGCGGCGCGAACTGCTCGATCGTCATCCGGCCGCGCTCGATGACGGTGTCGCAGTAGGTGACGCCGTCGGCGAGGGTGAAGGCCATCTCCTGCACCGCGTTGGCGCCCGCGTCGCGGAAGTGCGCGCCCGCCACGGAGATGGCGTTGAAGCGCGGCACCTCCGCGGCGCAGAACTCGATGGTGTCGGCGATGAGCCGCAGCGACGGCTCGGGCGGCCAGATCCAGGTGCCGCGCGAGGCGTACTCCTTGAGGATGTCGTTCTGGATCGTGCCGGTGAGCTTCGCCCTCGGCACGCCCTTCTTCTCCGCCGCCGCCACGTAGAACGCCAGCAGGATCGCGGCCGTCCCGTTGATGGTGAAGCTGGTGCTGATCTTGTCCAGGGGGATGCCGTCGAACAGCACCTCGGCGTCGGCGAGGGTGTCGAGCGCGACGCCGACCCTGCCGACCTCCTCGCCCACCTCGGGGTCGTCGGAGTCGTAGCCGCACTGGGTGGGCAGGTCGAGCGCCACCGAGAGGCCGGTGCCGCCCTGCTCCAGCAGGTAGCGGTAGCGCTGGTTGGACTCCTCGGCGGTGCCGAAGCCGGAGTACTGCCGGAACGTCCACATCTTCTTGCGGTAACCGGAGGAGAAGTTACCGCGGGTGAAGGGGTAGGCACCCGGGTCGGGCGGGTCGGCGGCCCGGTCCTCCGGGCCGTACACCGCCTTCAGGGGGATGCCGGACGAGGTGGCGAAGTCGTCCATCAGCCCTCCGGGGTGTAGGAGGAGGTGAACCGGAGGGTCCGCATCTCGGGTCTCGGGTCCATCCGCATGGAGTCCGACATGGCGAACCCGCCCTTGGCCGCGGTCTTGAACAGCCCGCCGACCACCTCGTTCAGGTCCTCGCCCTCGATGTCGTAGAGGCTCACGTAGGGGTCCCCGGGCTTGACCGGGGCGTAGCGGCGCACGCCGACGAAGCCGGGCAGCGCGCACACCTCGGGGATGTGGACCTTCTCGTACCAGGTGTTGAACTCCGCCTCGCGCTCCGGTGATGCCGGGTGGCTGGCGACGTAGAGGATGCCTCGTTCCATGGTCACTCCTTCGATGCGATGGACTCGGCCAGGGCGGTCAGCCCGGCCTCCAGCGAGCCGAGGTCCCCGCCGAGCTCGGCGGAGACCTTCCTGACGTTGTCGACGTCCTTGCCGAGGAACTGCTGCGTGGACGCGGTGAACGCCGCGACCGAGCCACGGGACACCACGCCCATCAGCGCGCGGCTCGTGGAGCTGGCGTGGGGAAGCGCCTGGAGCAGCGCCTCCTCCGGCACCCCCCACCGCTCGCCCAGCCGGACGGCGTCCGCCAGCAGGCCGAGCTGCGCGGCGAACAGCGCGTTGTTGATGAGCTTCACCCGCTGGCCCGAGCCCAGGGGTCCCACGTGCAGGAGCGGGTCGCCGTAGGCGTTCAGCACCGGCCGCGCCTTCTCCAGCGCGTCGCCCGTACCGCCCGCGAAGAGCGTCAGCCTGCCCGAGGCGATGTCGTGCGGCCCGCCGCTGACGGGGACGTCGAGCACCTCGACGCCCCGCGGCGCGGCCTGCGCTGCGACAGCCTCGGCCGTGGCCGGGCTCCCGGTGGTGTGCAGGACGAGCACCGAGCCGGACGGCATGGCCTCCAGCAGCCCGCCGTCCAGGCACACCTCGCGGACCTGCTCGTCGGTGAAGACGCACACCAGCACCGCGTCGGCGCCCTCACCCGCCTCGGCGAGGCTCCCGACGGCGTGCAGCCCCTCGGCCTCCAGCTCCGCGCGCGCCTGCGCCGACCGGCCCAGCACCCGCACCTCGTGGCCCGCCTCGGCGAGCCTGCACGCCATCGGGCGGCCCATCCGCCCCGCACCGACGAATCCCAGGCGCATCTCGACTCCTCTCTCAGCCCCGCGCGGTCACCGCAGCAGGTCCTTCATGACCTTGCCGGTGGCGTTCAGCGGCAGTTCGTCGCGGAACTCCACCGAGCGCGGCACCTTGTACCCGGCCATCCGCTCCCGGCTCCAGGCGATCAGCTCCTCGGCCGTGAGCTCGCCGCGGGTGACGACGAACGCCTTGCCGACCTGGCCGAGCCGCTCGTCGGGGACGCCGACCACGGCGGCCTGGGCGACGGCTGGGTGCTCCAGCAGGAAGTCCTCGATCTCGGCGGGGTAGGCGTTGAACCCGCCCACGATGAACATGTCCTTCTTCCGGCCGATGATCTTCAGCCTGCCGTCGTCGCCCAGCGACCCCAGATCGCCGGTGTGCAGCCAGCCGTCCGCGTCGATCGCCTCGGCGGTGGCGGCCGGGTCGTCGAGGTAGCCCTGCATGACGGTGTAGCCGCGGACCAGCACCTCGCCGTCGGCGGCGATGCTCACCTCGACGCCGTCGCAGGGGGTGCCGACCGTCGTCGCGACGTCCTCGAAGGAGTCGCCGGGGCGTGACGCCGTCGCCGTCCCCGCCTCGGTCAGGCCGTAGCCGGTCATGATCGAGGTGAAGGACAGTTCGGTGCTGACCCGGCGGATGAGCTCCACGGGGATGTCGGCGGCGCCGGTGACGGCCACCCGCAGCGTCGACAGGTCGCGGTCCTTGGGCGCCTCCAGCAGCGAGTGGTAGAGGGTCGGCGCACCCGGCAGCACCGTCACCTTCTCCCGTTCCACCAGGTCGAGGACCTTCTCCACGTCGAAGACCGGCACCGGGAGCATCGTCATGCCGCGGATGAACGAGGAGATGATGCCGGCCTTGTACCCGAAGGTGTGGAAGAAGGGGTTGACCATCAGATAGCGGTCGCCCTCTCGGGTACCGGCCAGGTCGCACCACTCGGAGTACAGCCGGAGCGTCTGGCGGTGGTTCATCATGACGCCCTTGGGGCGCCCCGTCGTCCCCGAAGTGAAGATGGCGTCGGCGATGTCATCACCGCTCACCTTCCGCTCGAACGGCGAGCCGTCCTCCAGGAAGCCGGACTTCAGGTCGATCACCGGGATCCCGCCGGGGGCGGTGTACTCCTGCCCGAGAAAGCCCTGCTGGACCAGGACGAGCTTGGATCCGCTGCGGCGGATGACGTCGCCGGCCTCCTCGGTCTTGAACCGGGTGTTGACCGGGATCAGCACGCCGCCCGCCGTCACCAGGCCGAGCGCCGCGATGATCCATTCGGCCGAGTTGGGCGCCCAGACGGCGGCCCGGTCCCCCTTCCCGATACCGGCCGAGGCGAACGCCCCCGCCGCCACGCGGATGCGCTCGGTCAGTTCGGTGAAGGTGAGCCGGAGCCGCCCGTCCACGACCGCTTCGGCGTCACCGAAGCGGTCGGACGAGCTGAGCACCATCTCGGGGATGGTGTCCCAGCTCATCGCGCGATCAGCCTGGCGAGGTTGCCGCCCATGACCTTGGCCTTGTCCTCCTCGCTCAGCGCGCCGAGCTCGTCGACGTGGGTGATCGGGTCGGCCTTGCCCTCGGGGTGGGGGTAGTCCGAGCCGAACAGCACGCGGTCGATCCCGAGCAGGTCGCCGAGCGCGGCCATGTCGTCCTCGATGAACGGGCTGACGTGGATCAGCCGGCGCATCTGCTCCACCGGGTTCTCCTGGAAGCCCTGCGGCATCTTCTTGAAGGTGTCCTTCAGGTTCGCCATCAGCGGGGCGACCCAGGACGACCCGGTCTCCACGGTCGCGATCTTCAGGTCGGGGAAGCGGGACAGGGTGCCGTGGCAGATCAGCGACCCCACCGCGTCCTCGATCGGCCGCCACTGCCCCAGGTGGCGGAAGGGCTGCGGCTTGAACGGCAGGTACTCGCGCTGCGAGCCCTCCCAGTCGCTCACGTACCGGGCGTAGCCGCTGTCGGAGGAGTGGAAGGCGACCAGGGTGCCGCTCTCCTGCACCAGCTTCCAGAACGGGTCGAACTCCGGCAGCGCGAACGACCGGGGGCCGCGCAGCCCG
>JAFACJ010000662.1 GCA_023425615.1 Actinomycetes bacterium | reverse complement strand
GTCTGGAAGATGCCGGTGCCGCGGTGGACGAAGAACAGCTCATCGCCCCCGATGTTGCGGGCGAAGAACGGCATCGCCTCCGAGCGGCGGCTGAGCAGGAAGCGCACGTCGCCGTTGGACAGCAGGGGCAGGGGCGCGCCCTCGGGGTCCGACGCGTCGGTCGGGTGCAGCTGGTCGACGAACACGTCGGTCGGGCGGATCGCGCCCTCGCACCGGTAGCCGGTGGGATCGTTGCGCCGGTACAGCTGGGCCTGCCGTCCGACGAATCCCATCCTGCCGAGTTCGTCGTCCTTGAGCCCGTCGAGATCCCGGTGGACGTGGTGCGGTGTCGTCCCCTTGCGGAACTGGACGAAGGATTCCAAGCGAGTTCCTCCTCAGGTCAGGGCGGCGAGAGCGGGTTCGTCAGCTCGCCGGGGGCATCCGGATGCCGTCGAGGATGATGGCGCAGAACGTGTCGGCGATCGTGTCGGCGGAGACACGTCCGCCCTGGTCCATCCACACGTAGGCGTAGTTGAACATGCCGAGGACGCCCTTGAAGGCGACCTCGTCCGAGACGGGCTGGAACAGTCCCTTGGCGATGCCGGAGCGGAGGGTGTCCAGCCAGACCCGTTCGTACCGGTCGCGCAGCTCCAGCACGTGGCTCAGCCGTTCGCCGGTGAGCGCGTTGAAGTCGCGGTAGTGCACCGTCCACTCCAGCCGGTGCTCGGCGATGTTGCGCAGGATCGCCCGCGCCAGTTCGCGCAGCCGCCGCTCCTCGTCGTGGTGCGCGGCCTCCAGCCTCTCGGCGGTCTCGACCATCACCAGCAGCTGCGAGACGCTGATCTCGTAGAGCAGCGACTCCTTGCTGCCGATGTGGTGGTACAGCGCGCCGCGCTGCAGCCCGACCGCCTTCTCCAGCTGCGAGACGCCCACTCCGTGATAGCCGTGGGCGGCGAACAGCTCGGCCGCGGCCCGGAGGATGCGCTCCTTCCGCGTCGATCCGCTCGGCGCCGTGCCTTCCGTCCGCACTCGTGGCTCCTTCCCGCCGGTCCTCGACCGGGGTCGGCGTACCGACTGATCGGTACAGTAGAACCGGATTCGGTAACCGTCAACGGGGGGCGCGGGGTGGGCCGCGGTGATCGGGCCGACGGCGAAAACCCTTTGACAGTGGTTGACAAGTCAGGCATAAATAGCGGTTTCGCCTCCGTCGGCCCGTGCCCCCTTCCGCTCGGTCGGCCGTCGCGTCACCCCCCGGTCCCGATCCCCCAGAGAAAGGCACGTGCACCCGTGGAGCAGCGCTTTGATCCCGCCGAGACCGCCGAGGCGGAGACCGAGGTCCACGAGGCGATGCCCCGCCAGGTGAAGATCGCGATCGGCCTGCCGATCCTCGCCGCGTTCGTGATGATCCTCAACGAGACCGTCATGGGCGTGGCACTGCCCAAGCTCATGACGGAGTTCTCCGTCGGAGCCGCCACCGTCCAGTGGCTGACCACGGGCTATCTGCTCACGATGGCCGTCATCATCCCGACGACCGGGCTCATCCTCCAGCGGTTCACCACCCGCGCCGTCTTCCTCGCCGCGACGTCGCTGTTCGCCGCGGGCACCCTGCTCGCCGCGCTCTCCCCGGTGTTCGGCGTCCTGCTGGCAGCCCGCGTCATCCAGGCGTCGGGGACGGCGCTGGTGCTCCCGCTGCTGATGACCACGATCCTCACGCTCGTGCCGCCCTCGCGCCGCGGCCGCACGATGGGCCTCATCTCGATCGTCATCGCCGTCGCGCCCGCCGTCGGACCCACCTTCTCCGGGCTCATCCTGTCCTCGCTGAACTGGCGCTGGCTGTTCCTCGCGGTCCTGCCGATCGCCCTGCTGACGGTCGCCGTCGGCGTCATGCTGGTGCAGAACACCGGCACCCCGAAGTCCGTGCGGTTCGACCTGCCGTCGGTGCTCCTGTCCGCCACCGCGTTCGGCGCCCTCATCTACGGCCTGAGCAGCATCGGCGAGGCGGCGGGCGGCCATGTCCCCGTCCCGCCCGCCGTCCCGCTCCTCATCGGCGCGGTCGCCCTCGTGCTGTTCGTCCTGCGCCAGCTCCGCCTGCAGCGCGACGGCGCGGCGCTGCTGGACCTGCGGCCGTTCCTGACGCGCTCGTTCGTCGTCGGCATCGTGCTGCTGCTGGTGGCGATGGGCGCCCTGTTCGGCGCGCTCATCCTGCTGCCGATCTACCTGCAGAACGTGCGCGACCTGACCACCCTGGAGACTGGGTTTGTCCTCCTGCCCGGCGGTCTGGCGATGGGCCTCATCGCCCCGCTCGTCGGCCGCCTCGCCGACCGGTTCGGCCCGCGTCCCCTCGTCATCCCCGGCACCGCGGTCATGGCCGTGGCCCTGGGCATGATGAGCTTTCTCGACGGGAGCACGCCCATCGCCTTCGTCGTGACCACCCACGTCCTGACGAGCCTCGGCATCGGCTTCGCCATGACCCCGCTGATGACCTCGGCCCTGGGCTCGCTCCAAGCCGACCTGTACTCGCACGGCAGCGCCATCCTCAACACCCTCCAGCAGCTCGCCGGCGCCGCGGGCACCGCGCTCTTCGTCACCGTCATGACGAGGAGCGCCGTCGACGGCGCGGAGTCCGGTCTCGCGCCGCTCGACGCCCAGGCCGCGGGAATCCAGGACGCGTTCCTGTGGGGCGTGGGCCTCGGTGTGATCGCCGTCGCCGTCTCCTTCCTCATCCGCCGTCCGGAGAACGAGACGGCCGAGGAGAGGGAACTCACACCCGTGCACTGACCCGGCGGCCCGGGCGCGGTCGCGCGCTACCTGGGTGCGGGTCAGTGCTCCGGCCTTCAGGCCGGGGGTGAAGGCCCGCTCGGGAGGGCCTCCGGGCCCGAGCGTGCTCTACCCCGGCCGGTTCTGCTGCTCGATGTACTGGCGGAGCACGCTGAGGGGCGCGCCGCCGACCGATCCGGCGAAGTAGGACGCCGACCACAGTTTGTTCGCCCGCCAGTAGTGGCGGGCCAGGTCGGGGAACTCGGTGCGCATCCGGCGGGAGGAGACCCCCTTGAGGCTGTTGACGAGGCGGGACAGGGCGACCTTGGGCGGGAAGTTCACCAGCAGGTGCACATGGTCGCCTTCCCCGTTGAACTCGACCAGCTCGGTCTCGAAGTCACCGCACACCTCCCGCATGATCTCCTCCATGCGGCTGAGATGGACGTCACCGAAGACCCGGTGCCGGTACTTGGTGACGAAGACCAAATGTGCGTGGAGTGCGAAAACACAGTACCTGCCTGTCCTGACGCCGCCACTTTCTGTCATAGGCCAACTGTAGGATCTTGGTGTGCAGCTCCGGTACTCCTTCCGCCTCTACCCCACCCCGGGTCAGCGCCAGGCGCTGGCGCGGGCGTTCGGGTGCGCGCGGACGGTCTACAACGACGGGCTGCGGGCGCGGGAGACCGCCCGAGCGGAAGGCCTGGCGTTCCCATCGTCGGGCGAGTTGTCCAAGCGGGTCATCACCGAGGCGAAGAAGACACCGGAGCGCGCCTGGCTGGCCGAGGTGTCGGCCGTGGTGTTGCAGCAGGCGTTGTGGGACCTGGACGCCGCCTACCGGAACTTCTTCGACGGGCTGAAAGGCGAACGACCGCGCGTGGGCGCTCCCCGGTACCGGTCCCGCAAGGACAACCAGCAGGCGGTGCGGTTCACCGCGAACGCCCGCTGGCAGATCACACCCGGCGGGAAGCTGCGGCTGCCGAAGATCGGGGACATCCCCGTGAAGTGGTCCCGCAACCTGCCGTCGGTCCCCTCCTCGGTGACTGTGATCAAGGACGCGGCAGGCCGGTACTTCGCCTCGTTCGTCATCGAGACCCGCGACGAACCGCTACCCGAGACCGATCGAGCGGTCGGGATCGATCTCGGCCTGACGCACTTCGCGATCCTGTCGGACGGCACGAAGATCGACTCCCCGCGTTTCCTGCGTCGCGCGGAGAAGAAACTCAAGAAGGCCCAGCAGGACCTCTCCCGCAAGAAGAAGGGATCGGCGAACCGGGCCAAGGCACGCCTGAAGATCGCACGCGCTCACGCGAAGGTCGCCGACGCGCGCCGCGACTTCCACCACCAGCTCTCCACCAGGCTGATCCGCGACAACCAAGCGATCGCCGTGGAAGATCTCGCGGTCAAGGGCCTGGCGCGCACCCGGTTGGCGAAGTCCGTGCACGATGCGGGCTGGTCGCGGTTCGTCGGGATGCTGAAGTACAAAGCCGCCCGGCACGGCCGCACCCTCGTGCGGATCGGCCGGTTCGAGCCGACCTCACAGGTCTGCTCGCACTGCGGCGTGAAGGACAGCCCCAAGCCCCTGAACATCCGCGAGTGGACGTGCGGAGCGTGCGGGGCGGTCCTGGATCGAGACATCAACGCGGCACTCAACGTCGCCAAGGCCGCCGGACTGGCGGTGTCAGCCTGTGGAGCGCAGGGAAGACCGGGACCCGTCCCGGCGCAGCGCGGCGAAGCAGGAACCCGCTCCAAGCTCACACCCGCAACGGTGTAGCAGGGGAGAATCCCCGCCCTTCAGGGCGGGGAGGAGGTCAATGGATGGCGAAGCGGAGCAGGGCTTGGCGGTCGCCCTGCTTGACCTTGCCCGGCCGGTTCAGCACCTCCAGCTGCCAGGAGCCGCCGTTGCGGAACGCGCGGGCGACGGCGTTGGCGTTGTCGTCGCCCAGCAGGGACGGCCAGATGTCGGCCACCTGGGTGCTGTCGCCGCCGGTGGCGTCGTAGACCTTGAAGGAGACGTTGTTGGCCTTGAGGAAGGAGCTCCCCCTCTTGAAGGCGGCGGCTATGAAGACGATGGAGGTGATCTCGGCCGGGACGTCGGCGAAGGTGACGTGGACGGTCTCGTCGTCTCCGCTGGCCGCGCCGGTCTGCTCGTCGCCGGTGTGCTTGACCGCGCCGTTGCCCAGCGGGTCGAGGGAGTCGAGGCCGGCGAACCGCACGGGGTCGGGCCCGCGCAGCAGGACCGCGACCAGGTCGAGGTCGACGCCCTTCTTGCGCCGCGCCCAGCCGATGATCCCGCCGCTGGCACCCGCGGAGGGGTCCCAGGAGACGCCGATGGACAGCTTCGTCACACCGTCGAGGTCGGCGGCTCCGTCTTCTTTCGAGAGCGTGATGGCCATGCTCGCCCCATCCGTTCTTGAGTTCCCGGTTCGGCCTTTTCAACTACAACTGTAGTAGGCGTATCCGGATACGCGCCCTCGGGGTGGCATGGCGGATGCCCGGTCGCGCCCCCGGCCCGGCCCCGCGGCCCCCGCCCGGCCCGGCCCCG
>JAFACJ010000596.1 GCA_023425615.1 Actinomycetes bacterium | reverse complement strand
GGTTCGGCCTGCTCCTCCACGAGGAAGCCGTCGGCGGACAGGCCGCGCTCGGACAGAGAGCCGAGGATCTCGGCCGCGGCCTGCGCCGCCTCTTCGGCGGAGGCGTTGCCTAGCCGCACGGCTCCGGCGTCGCTCTTGTGGAGCAGGCCGGGGCCGTACGCCTTGACGACCAGCGGTGGGGTGAGCCGCGAGGCCGCCTCTGTGACGTCGTCGCCCAGTGGCACAGCCACTCCGCGCGGAACGGCGACGCCGAACTCGGAGATCCAGGACTTGACCGCGTGTTCCGGCAGGTGCGTCATCGTCAGCCCAGCACCTCGGCGTAGGCGTCGCGGATGCCGCGGCGCAGCAGCTTGCCGGGCCCGCCCGATCCGTCGGAGGTGTGCGGTAGCTCGTTCGCGACGACGACGGCGTCGGGCACCTGGTGGGCGGGAAGCGTCCGGGCGAGATCGGCCTTGACCTGCTCGGCGTCGAGCGTCGCGCCCGCCCGCGGCACCACCGCGAGCAGGATCTGCTGTTCGCTGGCGTCCGCGCCCTCCACGTGCGCGGGGACGCCGACCGCGCCGGCCTCGGCCACGCCGGGCACCTCGACTGCCTTCTCCTCGATCTGCGCGGGCTGCGACCACTGGCCGCCCTTGAGGATGGAGTCGTCGCGGCGGCCCAGCACCGACAGGACGCCGTCCTCGGACAGGATCCCCAGGTCGCCGCCGCCGAACAAGCCGTCGCGCAGCGCCTCGGCGGTCTTGGCGGGCAGCTTGTCGTACCCGGCCATGACGTTCGGGCCGCTCAGGTTGATCTCGCCTACCTCGCCGATGAGCCGGCTCCCGTCGGGCCCGGTGACCTTCACCGCGCAGCCGAGGCGGGCACGCCCGGACGCGGTGATGGGCTGCGAGCCGTCGTCCTGCCGTCCGAAGACGGTGTAGGGCGCCTCGGTCTGGCCGTAGTAGGAGTAGATCTCCGCCTCGGGGAACCGCGCCTTGATCCGGTCGCGCAGCGCGGGAAGCAGCGGTTCGCCGCCCAGGATGATCGCCTTGAGGGACGACAGGTCGACCGGTTCGTGGTCGTCGGAGCCCAGCAGCGCGGAGAAGAACGAGGGGATCACCGAGACATGGGTGACCTTCTCGCGCGGCACCACCTTCAGGAAGTTCGCCGGGCCCCAGTCCTGCTCCAGCACGAGCTTCTGGCCGGCGAAGAACGCGGGTCCCACCAGGGCGGGGAAGCCGATGCCCCAGATGATGGCGCCGGTCCCGGTGACGGAGTCCTCGTCGGTGCGGACGTTCAGCCAGATCTGCGCGATGGCCAGCGCGGAGAAGTGGGTGTGGACGACGGGCTTGGGCAGGCCGGTGGTCCCGCTGGTGTAGAAGAGCGCGAGGGCGTCGTTTCCGTACCCGCCATAGGGCGGTTCGGCATCGGAGGCGCCCTCCACGAGGGAGTCGAGGTCGAGGGCGTCCGTGCCCGTACCGCCGACTTTGATCCACAGTTTGACGCCGGGAAGGTCGCCGCGGACCTGCTCGATGAGCCCTTCCACGGTGGCGTCGTAGACGAAGGCCGTCGCGTCGGAGGCTTCCACGACCTGGCGGAGCGTGTCCACGGGCCAGTACGGGTTGAGCGCGGCGACGATCGAGCCGAGTTTCATCTGCGCCAGGTAGACCTCGGCGACGTGCAGTGTCTCGTTCATCAGCGACGCCACGCGCGTACCGGGCGTGATACCCGCGGCGAGGAGGGCGTGCGCGACCTTGTTGACCTTGCGGTTGAGTTCGTCGTAGGTGAAGGACTGGGTGCCGCAGTAAGTGAGGGCGACCTTGTCGGGTGTCCGTAGCGCGTTCGCGGTGAGGATCGCGTAGGCGTAGTTGGAGAAGGGGGAGTGCGCCATCGAGTTCTCCTAGGCTTACTTGGGCGCGTACACGACGAACGGGTTTCCGGCGGGGTCCCGCAGGACCGCCCGGATCTCGTGCGGTCCCTCCTCGGGCCCGCGGACGACCTCGGCCCCCGCCGCGGTCAGCTTCTCCACCAGCGACGGGACGTCCTCGACCTTGAAGGAGGCGACGGGGGCACCGGCCAGGTCCTCCTCCGGGCCCGCTAGGGCGAAGGTCGTGCCGCCTCCGTCGAGGGCGGCGAAGCGGTCGCCGTCGGCGAACTTCACCGCCAGGCCCAGGCCGTCGCGGTAGAACTCGACCGCCTTGGCGAGGTCCTTGGCGGGGTACATGACGTTGCCGATCCTGGTCACAGGGGCCTCCAGTTGGGGACCGGGCCGAAGCCGGGGAGTTCGTCGAAGCACACCTGGACGGCCATGCCGATGGCCGGCTCGGCACTGTGGAGGTTGCCGAACGCCCGTACGCCCTCGTCCAGGTCGATCCAGGCGACGACGTAGGGGGGCGTGAAGCCGGGCAGGAACGTCCGGTGGATGGTGCTGAAGGTATGGACCCGGCCGCGCCCCGAGACCGGCGCGTAGCCCAGGTTCGTCCCGCCACAGAAAGGGCAGGAAGCCTCGGGAAAGTGGATGAACCTGGCGCAGTCTCCGCAGCGCTGCAGTTGCAGTTCGCCACGGCGGCAGGCCTCCCAGTAGGGGGCCGTCAGCGGGCTGGGCACGGGGACCGGGCGGGTGGCGTCCATCAC
>JAFACJ010000545.1 GCA_023425615.1 Actinomycetes bacterium | reverse complement strand
GTGATGATCTTCTGCTGCTCCAGGTCGGAGGGCACGAACACGGCGCTGCGGATGCCGGCGCGGGCCGCGGCGGCGGCGACCGCGTTGGCGAGGTTGCCGGTGGAGGGGCAGGCCAGCACCTTGAAGCCGAGTTCGCGGGCGGCGGCCAGGGCCACCCCGACGACCCGGTCCTTGAAGGAGTGGGTGGGGTTGCCGCTGTCGTCCTTGACCCACAGCGCCTGCACGCCGAGGGCGGAGGCGAGCTGGTCGGCCTTCACCAGCCGGGTGAAGCCGGGCTCGGTGTTGGGGATCTCCTCGACGTTCGTCGGCACCGGGAGCAGCGCCTTGTAGCGCCAGATGTTGCGCGGTCCGGCCTCGATGGCCTCGCGCGTCACGCCGCTGAAGTCATAGGCGACCTCAAGCGGCCCGAAACACTCCGAGCAGGCGTAGTAAGGACCGAGTTCTACGGTGTTGCCGCACTCGCGGCAGGTCAGCGCGGTGGCGTTACCCAGGTTGGGCATGGGTGCGAGGCCTCTCTCCTCATCTTTCCTGCGCCGATCTGGTCACAGGCCGGAGTTGGCACCTCGTCCCGGCCGAAGCCCCGCAGGTTCGCGAAGCAAGCACGGGAGGGTTGCCGGGGCTTCACAGGGCCGGTCCCTCCACCCCTCTGGATGAGCGCCCGTAAGATCTCTACGGGCTTGTATGAAGTTGTGTGCCGACTTTACCTCAGGTGTCCGATTGACCGGACGGGGGGTCCCACCCTTCGGACACTCCCCCATTGTTACCTTGATCACTCGCCGATGGGTGGGAACGGTCCCCTTCCCTGGCGGTGAGCCTCCGCATGCGACACTCGGGCCATGCAGGTACTCGTCGCCAGCAACCGCGGCCCCGTCTCCTTCTCCCTGTCCGAGGAAGGCACGCTGTCCCTGCGCCGGGGCGGCGGGGGCCTGGTCTCCGGGCTCGCCTCGGTGGCCGCGGGCACCGACCTGGTCTGGGTCTGCGCCGCGCTCTCCGACGCCGACCGGCTCGCCGCCCGCCAGGACCCCTCCGGACGGCTCGACCTCGCCGGGCACGACACGGGCGCCGTCCGCATGCTGGACATCCCCCAGACGACGTTCCACCGCGCCTACAACTCGATCGCCAACTCCACCCTCTGGTTCGTCAACCACCTGCTCTACGACACACCGAACGAGCCGCACTTCGACAGCACGTTCCGGCGCGACTGGCAGTCCTACGAGGCCTACAACTCGGCGTTCGCCGACGCCCTGGCCCAGGACGCCGAGCCCGGCGCCAAGGCCGTCGTCCAGGACTACCATCTGGCCCTCGTCCCGCGGATGCTGCGCGAGCGCCGCCCCGACCTGCGCATCGCCCACTTCTCCCACACCCCCTGGGCCCCGCCGGAGTACTTCCGCCTGCTCCCCGACGATCTCGGCGTCCGGCTCCTGGAGGGCATCCTCGGCGCCGACCACGCCGGGTTCCTGTGCGACCGCTGGGCCGACGCCTTCCTCGACTGCTGCGCGCTCCTGCCCGACGCCAAGATCGACAGGGACACGCGGACGGTGCGGCACCGCCGCGGCACCACCCGGGTCGGCGTGCACGCCCTCGGCGTCGACGGCGAGGACCTGAAGGCGCGCGCCGCGCAGGACGACGTCGCCGAGCGCCGCGCCGCGCTGCTGGAGCGGGTCGGCGGCCGTCAGCTCATCCTGCGCATCGACCGCACCGAGCTGTCCAAGAACATCGTCCGCGGTCTCGCCGCCTACTGGGAGCTGCTGCTGCACCATCCCGAATGGCACGGCCGCGTCGTGCACATGGTCTTCGCCTACCCCTCCCGCACCGACCTTCCCGCCTACCGCGAGTACACCGCCGCCGTCGAGCGGATCGCCGCGGAGATCAACGACGAGTTCGGCACCGACGAGTGGACCCCGCTGATCCTCCAGGTGAAGGACGACTACGCGCGGTCCCTCGCCGCCTTCCGGCTCGCCGACGTCCTGGTCGTCAACCCGATCCGCGACGGCATGAACCTCGTGGCCAAGGAGGGCCCCGTCCTGTCGGAGAAGGGCTGCGCGCTGGTGCTCTCCCGCGAGGCGGGCGCCGCCGGCGAACTCGCCGAGGACGCCCTGGTCGTCAACCCCTACGACGTCTCGCAGACCGCCGAGAAGCTCAACCAGGCGCTGCTGATGCCCGCCGAGGAGCGCAGGGAGCGCACCGCACGGCTCGCCGCCGCGGCCACCGCCCTGCCCCCCGGCCGCTGGTTCGCCGAACAGCTCGCCGCCCTCGACTGATCGCTCGGGGGACACGACACCCCGGATCCCCCGAACGGGCCGATAGGCTCCACCGATGAGCGCGATCCGTGAGGTGTACGGCGTCGAGAGCGCCGCCGGCCTTGAGTACTCCCCCGAACTGGACGGCCTCGCCGATCCCGGTGAGATCGTCTGGGCCTGGGTCCCCTTCGAGGAGGACCCGTCCCGCGGCAAGGACCGGCCCCTGCTCGTCGTCGGCAGGCACGGCGCGCGGCTGCTGGCCATGCAGCTGTCCAGCCGCGACCGCTCCGGGCGGCAGGACTGGTATCCGCTGGGCATCGGCGCCTGGGACCACGAGCGCCGCGAGTCCTACCTGTGCCTGGACCGCGTCTTCGAACTGGACGAGGACGACCTGCGCCGCGAGGGCGCGATCCTCGACGCCGACCTGTTCGCCAGGGTCGCCGCCGTCCTGATCAGCCGCTACGGCTGGCGCGTGCGCGACCGTCAGCCGTAGGACTCGCCCAGGGTGGCGCGGACCTGCTTGCGCGCCTCGTGGATGCGCGACTTCACGGTGCCCAGCGGCAGGTTGAGCTGCTCGGCGATCTCGCTGTACTCCAGCTGGGAGACGTCGCGCAGCACCAGGGCCTGGATGAGGTCTGGCTTCTTGGCCTCCAGCTCCTCCATCGCATCGAGGATGTCGACGCGGGAGCCGGCGATGACGCTGGTGCGGCGCGGGTCGGGCCGCTGCGAGGGCAGCTCGCCCGCCTGCTCGACCGAGCGGCGCTTCAGCGAGCGGTACGTCGAGCGCGCCGAGTTGGCGACGACCACATGCAGCCAGGTGGAGAACCGGGAGCGGCCCTCGAACCGGTGGATGTTACGTGCCACCTGCAGCAGCGCGTCCTGGCACGCCTCCTCGGCGTCCTGCCGGCAGGGCAGGAAGCGGCCGGCGTGCCGAAGGACGTCGCTCTGGATCGCGCCGAGCAACTCGTTCAGTGCCGTCTGATCACCCTTGGCGGCGCGCAGCGCCAGCTCCTCGGTCCGTTCGTTGAACGCCATGTCGCCCTCTGCTCGCCTTACGAGTCGCTGACCTTCCGCAGATCGCGCTCCCAATCATGACCACTCTTTGGGCATGATATCGGGGTGTCCATGCCTCCGGCCGTCGGCCGTTACCGAATCGATCGCGTTCTCGGTCAGGGAGCCTTCGCCTCCGTCTGGCTGGGCCTTGATGACGATCTGAACGACCAGGTCGCCATCAAGGTGCTGTCGGGCGCCCTGCTCGACGACCTGGACGTGCGCAACCGCTTCCTGGAGGAGGCCAGGATCCTGCGCCGCGCCGACTCCGAGCGGCTGGTGCGGGTGCACGAGTTCGGCGAACTCCCCGACGGACGGCCCTACTTCGTCATGTCCTACGCCGACCGCGGCTCGCTGGCCGACCGGATGACCGGCAACCGGCCACTTCCGGTCAACCAGGCGCTGGCCCTGATCGAGGACATCGCCCAGGGCGTGGAGGTGATCAACCAGCTGGGCGTCATCCACCGCGACCTCAAGCCGTC
>JAFACJ010000486.1 GCA_023425615.1 Actinomycetes bacterium | reverse complement strand
CATATTCTCGTGGCCGCCGGGACTCCGGCGGCCACTTTGCGCATACGAAATTCCAGGAGATCGGACCGAATTGTGTCCGGCTACCGGATCGCGTGTAATACTCGCCGCAGGGAAACCGAAACCATGGCATCGGATCTCACTGTACGAGGGGCGGAACGTGGACCTCGTTTCCTACGCGGATCTGGTGGCCGAGCTGGTCAACACCCGTGAGCCGGCCCAGGACGCGCTGCGCGACCTGGAGTCGCTGCGGGCGCTGCTGACACCCCGGCCGCATCTCCTGGGGCGGCTCACCTACCGCGAGCTGGAGTCCATGCGCCAGCTCCGCCAGGAACTGCGCGCCATCGTCGAGGCCGCCGTCGCGGGAGACGCCGATCAGGCGGCCGAACGGCTCAACGGACTGCTGATCCGCCATCCGGTGCATCCGGCGCTGTCGGACCACGACGGCCGCCCCTGGCATCTGCATCTGACCGAGGACGGCTCGGTGCCCGACCGCTACGCCGCGAGCGCGGCGATGGGCCTCGCCGTCCTCATCGGCGAGAGAGGACTCGCCGCATTGCGGGTCTGCGCCTCACCGGAATGCGACAACATCTTTTTCAACAGGAGTTCGGACTCTTGTCATCGCTACTGTTCCGACCATTGCGTCAAACGCGAGGGCGGCCAATAGCGCAGCACCACCCGGCCGAAGACCCGGGCGTCGGGAACGGCGCCGAAATCCCAGCTGTCACGCCGTCCCGGCGCGCGCTGGTTGTCGCTCTCCAGCCACCAGCCGTCGTCCTGGCGCAGCACCGCCCGTTTGACGATCATCGTCTCGCCGTGCTCGGCGACGACGAGGTCGCCCAGCCGCACCGGGCCGAGGCGCACCAGGAGCCGGTCGCCGGGCCGCAGCGTCGGCGTCATCGACAGCCCCTCGACCCGTACCAGCCGCCAGCGCATCCGTGCCGCCCCTCTCGCATCCCCGACCACCCGACCCGGAGTAATGTCTGATCTACAGCATGATCCGAGTCCGCCCACTCACGAAGGGAACCACAGCGGTGAGCCTTCTTCGACCGACCATGGTCGTCTCCGCGCACTGCGACCTGCCGTGCGGCGTCTACGACCCCGCCCAGGCGCGTATCGAGGCCGAGTCCGTCAAGGCCATCATGGAGAAGTACGCGGCAAACGAGGACCCGGCGTTCCGCGCCCGGGCCACCGTGATCAAGGAGGAGCGGTCCGACCTGGTCAAGCACCACCTGTGGGTGCTGTGGACCGACTACTTCAAGCCGCCGCACTTCGAGAAGTACCCCAACCTTCACGAGCTGTTCAACGAGGCCACCAAGCTCGCCGGCGCCGGTGGCACCAAGGGCACCTTCGATGTGAAGGTCGCCGAGCAGCTTCTGGAGAAGATCGCCGAGATCGACGCGATCTTCTGGGAGACCAAGAAGGCCTGACCTTCGGTTTTTTGCGATCATGCCCGGTCCGGCTGGACCGGGCATGATCGTCTCCAGGGCCCGGTGAGATAACCCACATCCCGCACCGGCCATCTAAATACGCATCTTTGATGCGTATTTGCTACCTTCATGGTGTGCGCCTTACCAAGTTCACCGACCTGGCACTCCGCGCGGTGATGCGCCTCGCGGTCGCCGACCAGGGCGAACCCCTGACCACCCGGCGGGTGGCCGAGGCGGTGGACGTCCCCTACGCGCACATGGCCAAGGCGGTCAGCCGCCTCCAGCACCTGGGCGTGGTCGAGGCGCGCCGCGGGCGCGGCGGCGGCCTCGGGCTGACCGTGCTCGGCCGCCGCGCCTCCGTCGGCTGGCTGGTGCGCGAACTGGAGGGCGAGGGCGAGGTGGTGGCCTGCGAGGGCGACACCCCCTGCCCCCTGCGCGCGGACTGCCGGCTGCGGCGGGCGCTCCGCGACGCCCAGGAGTCCTTCTACGCCTCCCTCGACCGGCTGACCGTCGCCGACCTGGTCGCCACCCCGAGCGGCCCGGTGCCGGTCGCGCTGCCCCTCCGCCCGCCCGGCTGATCCACCCGCCCGATGACCACCGGATCCGTCCGCCCTAAAATACGTAGATCATTTACCAATTAAGGAGTCCCCATGCTCTCCGCCAAGTCGGCGCCCATCGTCCGCGCCACCCTGCCCGCCGTCGGCGGCGCCCTCGACGACATCACCCCGCTCTTCTACAAGAAGATGTTCACCGCCCGGCCCGAACTCCTGCGCGACCTGTTCAACCGCGGCAACCAGGCGGGAGGCGAGCAGCCCAAGGCACTCGCCGCCTCGATCGCCTCCTTCGGGACACTGCTGCTGGAGCGGCCCGACGAGCGGCCCGATGCGATGCTCGCCCGGATCGCCGGCAAGCACGCCTCGCTCGGCGTCACCTCCGACCAGTACACGATCGTCCACGAGCACCTCTTCGCCGCGATCGCCGACGTGCTCGGCGAGGCCGTCACCCCCGAGGTCGCCGCCGCCTGGGACGAGGTCTACTGGCTGATGGCCGGCGCCCTCATCGCCGCCGAGGCGCGGCTCTACCGGGAGGCCGGGGTCCCGGACGGCGACGTCTGGCGGGAACTGGAGATCGCCGGCCGCCGGGAGGAGACGCCGGACACCGCGTCCTTCCTGCTGCGCTCCCCCGACGGCGCCCCGCTGCCGCCCTTCCTGCCCGGCCAGTACGTGAGCGTCCAGGTCGAACTGCCCGACGGGGCGCACCAGATCCGCCAGTACAGCCTGTCCTGCGCCCCCGGCCGTCACGAGTGGCGGATCACCGTCAAGCGGGTGCGCGACCTGGCCGGAGCCCCGGAGGGCGAGGTCTCCACCTGGCTGCACGAGCACGCGCGGCCCGGCGACCGGCTGCGGGTCTCCCTGCCCTTCGGCGACCTGGCGCTGCCCGAGGGCGACGGCCCCCTGCTGCTGGCCTCGGCCGGCATCGGCGCCACCCCCATGCTGGCGATCCTCGACCACCTGGCCGGCGCCGGCTCCGACCGCCGGGTGCTCGCCGTCCACGCCGACCGCTCCCCCGCCGACCACGCCCACCGCGACGAACTGCACGCCCTCGTCGCCGCCCTCCCGAACGCCACCTTGCACCTGTGGTACGAGGAGCCCGGCGCGTCCGGGGCCACTGCCGGCCTGGCCGACCTCGGCGCGCTGGAGCTGCCCGAGGGCCTGACCGCCTACCTGTGCGGCCCGCTCCCCTTCATGCGCGAGCTGCGCGGTGACCTGCTGGAGCGCGGCGTGGCGGCCCGCGACGTGCACTACGAGGTCTTCGGGCCCGATCTGTGGCTGGGCCGCGACTGATCTCGCGGCGGACCCGGCCGGTGCGGATCGGAACTACCCTGGAGACATGATCCGCCCCGCGACCCCTGAAGACGTGCCGGTCATCCTGCGCTTCATCCGCGAGCTGGCCGAGTACGAACACGCGTTGGACCAGGCGCAGGCCACCGAAGGTGATCTGCGCCTCGCCCTGTTCGGGCCCTCCCCCGCGGTCTTCGCCCATCTGGCGGAGGACGAGGAGGGCGTCCCGGTCGGGTTCGCCCTGTGGTTCCTCAACTTCTCCACCTGGACCGGTCGGCACGGCATCTATCTGGAGGACCTCTACGTCACACCGGAGGCCCGCGGCGGCGGGCACGGCAAGGCGCTGCTGGCCGAGCTGGCCAAGATCGCGGTGGAACGGGGATACGCTCGTTACGAGTGGTCCTGCCTGGACTGGAACGAGCCGTCCATCAGGTTCTACAAGTCGCTGGGCGCCGAGCCCATGACCGAGTGGACCGGATACCGGCTCAGCGGGCGGGCGCTCCAGATGATCGCGGAGTAGCGTGGCTTCACTCCGGAGATCGCCGGGCAGGATAGTTTTCAAGGGAGCGAGACGGCCCCCGAAGAGGGAGATACGTGACTGAGGAAACCGCCGCCATGACGGCAGGCACAAAACTCACCCTGCGTGACGTGGTGACCGTGAAGCTGCCTGCCGCGAGTGCCTATCTGTCGGTGCTGCGCACCGCGACGGCCGGGCTCGCGGTACGGCTTGACTTCACGATCGACGAGATCGAGGACCTGCGGATCGCGGTGGACGAGGCGTGCGCGATGCTGCTCGCCCAGGCCGTCCCGGGAACGGACCTGACCTGCGAGTTCGAGCTGACCGGAGACGCCATGCGGATCGCGGTGTCGGTGCTCACCGTGGACGGGCGCACGCCCAGCCGCGACACCTTCGCCTGGACCGTGCTGTCCTCCCTGGCCGGCGAGGTCGACGCCACCGCGGGACCGGATGACCTGGTGACCGTCACGCTGCAGAAGCGGCGCGGCGCGGGCGGGACTCCGTGACCTCCCCCGAGCGCACCTCCGAGGGAGAGGGCATCCTGGCCGAGGAGGTCGTGGTGCCCGAGCCGCAGCGCGCCGCAGCAGTTCCCGACCGGTCCCGGGCCAAGGAACTGTTCCACCAGATGCAGAACCTGCCCGAGGGCGACCCCGAACGGCAGCGCATCAGGGACCAGCTCGTCGAGATGCACCTGCCGCTGGTGGAGTATCTCGCCCGCCGCTTCCGCAACCGCGGCGAGTGGCTGGACGATCTGGTCCAGGTGGCCACCATCGGGCTGATCAAGTCGATCGACCGCTTCGACCTGGAGCGTGGCGTGGAGTTCTCCACCTACGCCACCCCGACGATCGTCGGCGAGATCAAGCGGCACTTCAGGGACAAGGGCTGGGCGGTCCGCGTCCCCCGGAGGCTGCAGGAGCTCAAGCTCAGCCTGACCAAGGCGATCAGCGAGCTGGCCCAGAAGGAGGGCCGCGCGCCGACCGTCGCCGAACTCGCCGCGCATCTGCAGATGAGCGAGGAGGAGGTGCTGGAGGGCCTGGAGTCCGCCAACGCCTACTCCACGGTCTCGCTGGACGCGCCGGACTCCGGTGATGAGGACGCGCCCGCGGTCGCCGACTCGCTCGGCATGATCGATGAGTCGCTGGAGGGCGTGGAGTACCGCGAGTCCCTCAAGCCGCTGCTGGAGAAGCTCCCGCCCCGCGAGAAGAAGATCCTGCTGCTGCGGTTCTTCGGCAACATGACGCAGTCCCAGATCGCCACCGAACTGGGCATCAGCCAGATGCACGTCTCCCGGCTGCTGGCCAGGACCCTGGCCCAGCTCCGCGAGGGACTGACCGCCGAGGACTGACCGGACCGGCGCCGACCGGGCGACCGGTCGGCGCCGTCGCGTCAGTCCTCGTCCGTGAACAGCGCGGTGCTGGTGGGCCTGCTGAGCAGGGCGACCAGCGCGCAGACCGCGATCACCACGAGCGGGTAGCCCCACTGCGGCTGTCCGCTCTGCACCAGTGACACCGCCACCGGAACCAAGAAGAGCTGCGTCAGGACGGCCGGCGAGCGGCTCCAGCGCTCGGCCCTGTACAGGCCGTGCGCGACCTTGAGCATGAGGGCGCCGCCCCCGAGCGCCAGTACCGCCACCCCCAGCGCGGTCGCGGTGTTCCGCGGTTCGCCCACGAGGGTCTCCACCGCGGTGAAGAGCCCGCCGCCGATGGCGATCAATCCCACGACGGCTTCCAGGGCTGCGGCCAGGAACAGGGTGCGCGGACGGTTCGACACGCCCACCAGGGTACCCGTGAGCACCCGCTCGGAGGTCCGCGCTCCGCCGCGGGAGGCGGTCACATACGCTGGCGCCGTGCACGCCATGCTGATCGCCAACCCGAAGGCCACCTCCACCACCCGGCGGGCCAGGGAACTGCTCACCCGCGCGTTCGCCGGCGACCTCGACCTGGAGACCGCCGAGACCGGGCACCGGGGCCACGCCGTGGAGCTGGCGGCCCTCGCCGCTGCCAAACGCTATGACTTCGTCATCGCCCTCGGCGGCGACGGCACCGTCAACGAGACGGTCAACGGGCTGATGCGCCACGGCAGGGACGCCGCCGACCGGCCCGCCCTGGCGATCCTGCCCGGCGGCAACGCCAACGTGCTGGCACGGGCGCTGGGCCTGCCCGGCGACCCGCTGCGCTCGATCGCGGCGATCCTGGGCGCGCTGCGCGGCGGGCGCACCCGCACGATCGGCCTGGGCCATGTGTCGACCGGCCTGGAGGACCGCTACTTCACCTTCACCACGGGGATCGGCCTGGACGCCGAGGTGGTGCACGCCGTCGAGCAGATGCGCGGCGGCGGGAAGGCGACGAACCTCATGTACGTGCGGGGGGCGCTGCGGCAGTTCTTCTCCGGCACCGACCGCCGCACCCCGGCCCTGGAGGTCCGCGACGAGCGGGGGCGGATCGCCCGCGGCCTGTATCTCGCCTTCGTCTCCAACGCCTCGCCGTGGACGTATCTGGGCCCGCGCCCGATCGTCCCGAGCCCGCGGGCGGGGTTCAGCACCGGCCTCGACCTGTTCGGGCTGCGCAGCCTCGACGTCATGCCGGTCCTCGGCGTCCTGGCGCAGATGCTGATCCCGGCGACCGGCGGCCCGCGCGGACGCCAGGTGGTGGAATTGCACGACGCCTCGGAACTCACGGTCAGCGCCGCCCGCCCGATGGCTTTGCAGGTGGACGGGGATTACCTGGGGCTGCGTGATCATTTGGTCTTCCGCAGTGTGCCCAAAGCAATACGAGTGGTCATCTGAGATGAAACTCTCACTGCGGTGAGCTGCGGGAACGGCTATGACGAACCGTCTAAACGACTAATGTGACAGCCACGTTCCAACGGTGTGACACATACGACATCCATACTTTGAGAAACGTTTCTCAAAGTACTTGCGCCGCGCATTGCCCCCCTGACACGCTCAAAGTGCGCCACCGAGCAGAGGGAAGATCTGCGGTAGCGGGCGCGGCCCTGAGGCCGGCGAGTGGCTCGGGTCACATCCAGATCGCGGAACTCGATGAGTTTCCTTTCGACCAAGGAGTGAACGCATGGACTGGCGCCACCGCGCAGCCTGCCGTGACGTGGACCCCGAGCTGTTCTTTCCCATCGGAAACACCGGCCCGGCCCTGCTGCAGATCGAAGAGGCCAAGCAGGTCTGCCGCAAGTGCGACGTCTCGGAGTCCTGCCTGCGCTGGGCCCTGGACTCCGGCCAGGACGCCGGCGTGTGGGGCGGCATGAGCGAGGACGAGCGCCGCGCCCTCAAGCGCCGCGCGGCCCGTGCCCGCGCCCGCGCGAACGCGTCGGTCTAGCACCGCAGCCCCCCTGCCGCCCTCGTTCTGCTCGCTTCTGGGAATTAGGACGCCGCACGGCCCCCCGTGGTTCACGCTACATCCCGAATTCTTCTGGGGAATATAAAAGGGCCTGAAATTTCGGGACCCTTCGCTCAACGGGGGGCGCGCTGCCCCAGCGGCAGATCGAGTGTCACCTCCGTGCCTCCGCCCGGACGCTCCCTGAACTCCAGGCTGCCGCCCAGTTCGTTCTCCGTGAGCGTGCGGACGATCTGCAGGCCGAGGCTCTCGGCGTTCTGCGGGTCGAAGTCCGGGGGCAGCCCCACCCCGTCGTCGGAGACCACCAGCCGCAGCCGCCCCTCCGAGCGGGAGGCCAGCACCTCCAGCAGACCGCCCTCGTGCGCGAGGCCGTGCTCCAGCGCGTTCTGCAGCAGCTCGGTGAGGATCATCGCGATCGGGCTGGCGACCGCGGCGGGCAGCACCCCGAAGTTGCCGCGCCGCTTGGGATGCACCCGGGTCTCCACCGCCATCACCTCGCCCGACATGGCGATCACCCGGTCGGCGATGTCGTCGAAGTCGATCAGCTCGTCCGGGGTGTGCGAGAGGGTCTCGTGCACGACGGCGATCGAGCCGACCCGGCGCACCGCCTCCTCCAGCGCCGCACGCCCCTCGGGGATGCGCAGCCGCCGCGCCTGGAGCCGCAGCAGCGCCGCGACGGTCTGGAGGTTGTTCTTCACCCGGTGGTGGATCTCCCGGATGGTGGCGTCCTTGCTCAGCAGCTCGCGATCGCGCCAGCGCAGCTCGGTGACGTCGCGCATGAGCGCCACCGAGCCGATGCGCTCCCCCGAGATGATCAGCGGGATCATCCGCAGCTGCACCACCGAGCCGTTGGCCTCGATCTCCACCTCGCGGTTGGCGCGGCCGCTCAGCACCCCCACCAGCGACTCGTCCGTGGGCGTACCGTCGTCGGCGAGCCGGGCCGCGGTCTCGCCCAGATGGACGCCGACCAGGTCGGTGGCCAGGCCGAGGCGGCGGAAGGCGGACAGGGCGTTGGGGCTGGCGTAGACGACCTTCCCCGCCAGGTCCACCCGCAGCAGCCCGTCACCGACCCGCGGCGAGCGGATGAGGTTGGGCGCCGCGTCGGGCACCGGGAAGCGGCCCTCGGAGATCATCTGGGCCAGGTCGCTGGCGCTCTGCAGATAGGTCAGCTCCAGCCGGGAGGGGGTGCGCGCGGAGCTGAGGTTGGTGCTGCGCTGGATCACCCCGATCATCTTGGCGCGCTCCTCCCCCCAGCGGGCCAGGATCGGGATCGACTCCTCCCGGACGGGGATGCCGCTGCCCCACTCCGGATCCCCCTCCCGCACGATGCGGCGCTCCCGCCAGGCCACGTCGATCAGGCCGCGCTTGCCCGTTCTGACGATCTTGCCGACCAGGTCGTCGGGATAGGCGGTCGGGCCGGTGGTGGGCCGCATCTGGGCCACGCAGACCCAGCCGTCGACGGCGCGCGGCGGCCAGGTGCGCGGCGACGCCGCGTGGCGCGGGTCGCGCTGCGGCACCCACAGCACCAGGTCGGCGAAGGACAGGTCGGCCAGCAGTTGCCAGTCGGAGACCAGCGCGTGCAGCCACTCCAGATCCCGCTGGTCGAGATCGGTCTGCCGGCGGACGAGATCGGACAGGGTAGGCACCTGACCATCATCGCAGCAGACCCGCCTGGGAAGATGGGCAGGTGAACCCCTTGGAGAGACTGCGCGCCTCGGCGCTGCGCCGCGAAGAGGCGGGGCTGCGGCGGCGGCTGCGCCCCCGCACCGCCGACCACGACGGACTGATCGACCTCGCCTCCAACGACTACCTGGGGCTGTCCCGCGACCCCCGGCTGATCGAGGGCGCCGTCCGCGCCGTCCGCGAGTACGGGACCGGATCCACCGGGTCGCGCCTGGTCACCGGCACCACCCGGCTGCACGCCGCGCTGGACGAGCGCCTCGCCGCCTTCTGCGGCGCCGCGGCGGGCCTGACCTTCTCCTCGGGCTACCTTGCCAATCTGGGGGCCGTGGCGACGCTCTCCGGGCCCGGCGCGCTGGTGGTGTCCGACCAGGTCAACCACGCCTCGATCGTCGACGCCTGCCGGCTGTCGCGGGCCCGGGTCCAGATCGCCCCGCACCGTGACACCGCCGCCGTCGAGCGCGCCCTGCGCGAGCGCGCCGAGGAGCACGCGCTGATCGTCACCGACGCGGTCTTCTCCGTGGACGGCGACCTGGCCCCGCTGGCCGAGCTGCACCGGATCGCCAGGGCGCACGGCGCGCTGCTGGTGGTCGACGAGGCGCACGCCCTCGGCGTCGTCGGCGAGGGCGGCCGTGGCGCGGTGTGGGCGGCGGGGCTCGCCGGGGAACCCGACGTGGTGCTCACCCTCACCCTGTCCAAGGCGCTGGGCTCCCAGGGCGGCGCCGTCCTCGGCGCCCCCGAGGTGATCGAGACCCTGATCGACACCGGCCGCACGATGATCTTCGACACCGGCCTGAACCCCGCCGCCCTCGGCGCCGCGCTGGCGGCCCTCGACGTCATCGAGGGCTCCCCCGAGC
>JAFACJ010000443.1 GCA_023425615.1 Actinomycetes bacterium | reverse complement strand
TGGGGCGCCGCCATGGAGGTGCCGGAGCCGTCCTGGTAGCCGCCCTTCAGCCAGGTGGAGCGGATGCAGACACCGGGGGCGATGAGGTCGATGTCGGGGCCGTAGTCGGAGAAGTCGGCGAAGGTGTCGTCCTTGTCCGAGCGGCAGGTCTCCTTGGCCTTGCCGCCGGGCTTGCCGTCGAAGTCCGCCAGGGCGCTGACGGTGATCACCTCGTCGTAGGAGGCGGGCACCCGCTTGGCGGCGTCGGAGGACTCGTTGCCGGCCGCCACCGTGTAGGTGACGCCGGCCGCCACGGACGCGCAGATCGCCCGGTGCATGGCGTCGCCCTTGGTGTTGCCGCAGTTGCCGTCGTCGGTTCCGGCGGCGCCGAGGCTCATGTTGGCGACCTCGATCTCGGAGGCGTGCTCGGTGACGTAGTCGATGCCGCAGATGATCGACGAGAGGGAGCCGGTGCCCGAGTCGTCCAAGACCCGCACCGGCCACAGCCGCACGCCGGGCGCGACGCCCACGACGCCCTCGTCGTTGTCCAGGGCGCCGATCGTGCCGGCCACGTGGGTGCCGTGGCCGTTGCCGTCCGCGGCGCTCCCGGTGCCCATGCAGTTCTTGGCGCCGGAGGAGTGCACGTCGAGGTCGGGGTGGTCGGGCTGGATGCCGGTGTCGAGCACCGCGACGTCCACGTCGATCCTCCGGCTCCCGCCGGAGGTGGAGTCGGACCCGGCGTTCACCCGTGCGATGCCGGTCGGTGTCGTCTGGGCGGCGAGGCTGACCTTCTGGTCGGCCTGGACGAACTGGACACGCGGGTCCTTGGCGATCTCCGTGGCGACCGAGGCGGTCATGGAGGCGGAGTAGCCGTGAAGGGCGTGGGTGTAGGTGTGCCCGAGGCTCGTCTTGTATCTGCTGGAATGCTCGGTGGCCACCGCGGGGGAGTCGCTCCCCTGCTTGAGCACCACGATGTAGCCGGTGGCGGGAGCGGCGTGAACGGCGGGGGAGACGGCGGCGAGGGCGGTGGTGGCCAGGACGGCGGCAAGGGAGCGACGCATGGGGCGATTCCTTCAGAATCACCTCAGCGACGGAATTCTGACTCACCAATGATATGCCGTCATTGCTTTTGTTGATACCGCGTTTGGGATTGTCCGCAAGGCGGGGTGTCATTAATTCCGATATCCGCGCCATATCGATACAAGTTCTGTCCTCCGGTGGAATCTCCTCGTGGGAGGCGTCATCATGGACGTGGGCATCCGCGGGGAGAGCGAAGGGGCTGCATCATGCTGAGAGACCGGACCGCTTCCACGCAGGCCGGTGCGGACGAGTGGCGTCCGGGACCCACCGCGCCGCGCATGATCCTCGGTGTCCAGCTGCGCCGGCTGCGGGAGGCCAGGCGGATCACCCGCGAGGAGGCCGCCGACGCCATCCGCGGCTCGGAGTCGAAGATCAGCCGCATGGAGCTGGGCCGGCACCGGTTCAAGTCCCGCGACCTGGAGGACCTCCTCGACCTGTACGGGGTGGCCGAGGAGGCGGAACGCTCCGTCCTGCTGGAACTGGCCCGCCAGTCGGGCCTGCCGGGCTGGTGGCAGCCCTACAGCGACCTGGTCCCCGTGTGGTTCGAGCCGTGCCTGGGCCTGGAGCAGGCGGCCAGCGTGATCCGCTGCTACGAGATCCGCGCGGTGCACGACCTGCTGCAGACCGCCGACTACGCCAGGGCCGAGCTGACCCGCCGCCACCCGTCCGAGAGCAGGGAGCGCATCGCCCGGCGGGTGGAGCTGCGGCTGCACCGCCAGGACGTGCTGGCGCGCCCCGGCGGCCCGCGCCTGTGGGTGATCCTCGACGAGGCCGCGCTGCGCTGCCCGGCCGGCGGCAGGGAGGTGATGCGCGCCCAGTTCGGCCACCTGGAGGAGATCTCCGCGCGCCCGAACGTCAGGATCCAGGTGCTGCCGTTCTCCTACGGCGTCCACGCCGCCAGCGGCGCCCCCATCACCCTGCTGCGGCTGCCCGCGGGCGACCTCCCCGACGTGGTCTTCCTGGAGGGCCACGACGACGGCTCCTACCCCGACCGGCCCCAGGAGG
Source organism: Actinomycetes bacterium (assembly GCA_023425615.1). Lineage (GTDB taxonomy): Bacteria > Actinomycetota > Actinomycetes > Streptosporangiales > Streptosporangiaceae > Actinocorallia. The sequence goes on along the minus strand of JAFACJ010000443.1, from coordinate 3,307 downwards.
TCGGCCGCTACCGCGAGCTCATCGACGAACTGGGCACCCGCGCCCTGCGCCCGGAGGAGACGCCGGGGATCCTCCGGCGCGTCCTGCGCGATCTGTGATCTCCGGCGAGTCCTGATCGTCGGCAAACGGACACGGTGGGTAAGACCTGTCCGAATTGACATTCGAGGGGATCAAACGTCACCCGGCGGAAACAGAGGCGGCTTAGCTTGCCGTCCCATGGCGGACGTCTTCGATGACTATCGGCCGGGAACGGCCTGGGATGAGATGTTCGAGCGGGCCGGTGTGCCCAGGAGCGGATACGGCGCGGTGCTGGCGGCCCTCCAGCCGCTGGACCCGGGGGAGCTGCGCTTCAGGGCCGACCAGCTCGCACGGGTGTTCACCGACCGGGGGGTGACGTTCGACTACGCGGGAGAGGAGCGGCCCTTCCCGCTGGACCTGATCCCCCGGGTGATCGACGCGCTGGAGTGGGAGGTACTGGAACGGGGGGTGCGGCAGCGGGTCAGGACCCTGGAGGCGTTCCTCGCCGACGTCTACGGTTCCGGCGAGATCTTCAAGGACGGGCTGGTGCCGTGGCGGCTGGTCTGCTCGTCGGCGCACTTCCACCGGGAGGTCGGGGGCCTGGTGCCGCCGGGCGGGGTGCGGGCCCACATCTCGGGGATCGACCTCATCCGCGACGAGGACGGGCGGCTGCGGGTCCTGGAGGACAACGTGCGGACGCCGTCCGGGGTCAGCTACGTGATGGAGAACCGGCTGGCGATGACCCGCACGTTCCCCGCGCTCTTCGCCGAGCAGCACGTCCGCCCGGTGGACGAGTACCCCGCGCGGCTGCTGGCGGCGCTGCGCGCCGCCGCGCCGCGGGACGTGGCCGACCCCGTCGTGGCGGTGCTCACACCGGGCGTCGGGAACGCGGCGTACTTCGAGCACACCCTGCTGGCCCGGCTGATGGGCGTGGAACTGGTCGAAGGACGCGACCTCCTGTGCTCGGGGAACCGCGTCTACATCCAGACGACGCAGGGCCGCAGGCCCGTCCACGTGATCTACCGCCGGATCGACGACGCCTACCTCGATCCGCTGCACTTCAACGCCGCGAGCATCATCGGCTGCCCCGGCATCGTCAACGCCGCGCGGGCGGGCAACGTGACGATCGCCAACGCGGTCGGCAACGGCGTCGCCGACGACAAGCTGATCTACACCTACGTCCCGGAGATGATCCGCTACTACCTCGGCGAGGAGCCGGTGCTGGACAACGTCGAGTCCTACCGGCTGGATGAACCCGACGTCATCGAGTGGGTGCTGGACCGGCTGGACCGGCTCGTGCTCAAACCGGTGGACGGGGCGGGAGGCAAGGGCATCGTCATCGGGCCCCAGGCGGGGGAGGAGGAACTGGAGAAGCTGCGCGCGGGGGTGCAGGAGGACCCGCGCGGGTGGATCGCGCAGCGGCCCGTCTCCCTGTCGACGGTGCCGACGCTGACGGAGCGCGGCCCCGCGCCGCGCCACGTCGACCTGAGGCCGTTCGCCGTCAACGACGGCGAGGACATCTGGGTGCTGCCCGGCGGCCTGACCCGGGTGGCGCTGCCCGAGGGCCAGCTCGTGGTGAACTCCTCGCAGGGCGGCGGCTCCAAGGACACCTGGGTGCTGGCGCGGGGGCGGCGGCCCGCCGAGCCCGCGGAACCGCCAGTCCCGCTGCCGCGCAGACCCGGCGACGTCACGGTGCCCGAAAGCGGACCCGCGGAAGGAGCGCAGCAGTGAGCACGGGACTGCTCAGCCGGATCGCCGAGACGCTCTTCTGGATCGGCCGCTACGTCGAGCGTGCCGACGACACCGCCCGCATCCTCGACGTCCACCTGCACCGCATGCTGGAGGAGCCGTCCGGCGACGTGGACGCCGGGTGCCGCGCGCTGCTGGCCATCCTCGGCGTCGAGGCGCACGGACCCGAACGCATGGACATCGGCACGGTCCTCACCCGGCTCGCCTACGACGGCTCGGCCCCGTCGGCCATCCTGGGGGCGTTGCAGGCGGCGCGCACGGGCGGCCGCAGCGTCCGGGAGGTCATCTCCACCGAGGTGTGGGAGTGCCTGAACGTCACCTGGCACGAGCTGGAGGGCAAGCGCCGCGCCGCCGAACGCCTCGGCCCGCACGTCTTCCTGCGCTACGTGCGGGAACGCGCCGCGCTCTTCTCCGGCCTGGCCGACTCCACCATGAGCCGCGACGAGGGCTGGCACTTCCTCGCCCTGGGCCGCAGCCTGGAGCGGGTGGACATGACGGCGCGGCTGCTGTCCCTGCGGATGCCGTCGGCCTCGTACGCGCCGGACTGGTCGATGCTGCTGCGCGCCAGCGGCGCCGACGAGTCCTACATCCGCACCCACGGGGGGACGGGCGAGCCGCGCCTGGTCGCCGCGTTCCTCATGCTCGACAGGCTGTTCCCGCGCTCGGTGCTGCACGCGCTGACCGTCGCGGAGAACTGCCTCGCCGAACTCGACCCCGACCCCTCCCGCACGGGTTTCACCGACGCGGCACGCCGTCCGATCGGCCAGATGCGCACCCGCCTGGAGTACACGGACGTGTCCTTGCTGCTGGAGCAGCTCCCCGAACTGCTGTCGGCGCTGCAACGCACCTGCGTCCAGGCGTCGGAGGCGGTCACCGAGAAATACTTCCAGTACGCCCTTCCGGTGGCGTGGGAACAGGAGGGTTGAGATGGGTTGGCGGCTGCGCATCACGCACACCACACGGGTCTCCTACGACGGGGACGCGCGCGCCTCCTACAACGAGGTGCGGATGGCGCCCCTCACGCTGCCCGAGCAGACGGTCCTGAGCAGCCGTCTCACCGTGGAGCCGCACGTCCCGGTCTGGACGTACTGGGACTACTGGGGCAGCGAGGTGTCCAGCTTCGACCTCCAGGCCGCGCACCCGTCACTGGTGCTGGTCTCCCGCAGCACCGTGGAGACCAGCGAGGCTCCGCCGCTGCCGGACGCGCTGTCCTGGTCGGGGCTGAAGGAGAGCGCCGAGGGTCTCATGCTGGAGGAGTTCCTGGCCCCGACGCCGCGCACGACGGTCTCGGACGAACTGCGCGCCCAGGCGTGCGCCCTGGTGCGGGGCGCGCCCCCGCACGAGGCGGCGGCGCTGATCTGCGACTGGGTCCGCGACCGCGTCTCCTATGTCCAGGGCGCCACCAACGTGCACACCAGCGCGCAGGAGGCGTGGGAGGCGGGTCTCGGCGTCTGCCAGGACATCGCCCATCTGGCCGTGGCGCTGCTGCGCGCGGTGGGCCTGCCGGCCCGTTACGTCTCGGGCTATCTGCACCCCGACC
>JAFACJ010000327.1 GCA_023425615.1 Actinomycetes bacterium | reverse complement strand
CCCCCGGCGATGACCGCCGAACGCCCCGTGAGCTCCATGAGTCCTCCTTCACCGACACGAGTCCCGGCATCATTCCACATTCTCAAAAAAGAGAGCCTTATTCTCGCATCGGCCCATCAAGACACTTCCCCTTGTCTCCGGGGGGAGCGGCCGGACCCGATGGCGTTCGCCTTCCACGGCGGGCTGGAACGGCACGCGCGGCCGGTCGCGGGCGCCTGGCCCTCCGCGGGGGACGACCCGGACGCGATACGCCTCGCCTACTGCCGCTCGGTCCGGCAGGACCGGCCGGTGAGCATGTTCGTTGCCGCGCCGGTGATGACGGAGTCGAGCCGGTCGCGGGTGTCGGTCAGGTCGGCGATCCGCTCGTCGATGGCGTCGCGCTCCACGGCCAGCCGGTCGAGCAGTTCGGGTGTGGCGCGGCCGTCGACGACGCACGGCATGAGCTCGACGATCTTCTTGCTGGACAGGCCCGCGGCGTACAGCCGCTGGACCAGCAGGACCCGGTCGACCGCGCTTTCGGGGTAGTGGCGCTGGCCGCTGGAGCTGCGTTCGGCGGTGAGCAGGCCCTGCTCCTCGTAGTACCGCAGGGACCGGACGCTGACGCCCGTCCTGGCGGCGAGTTCCCCGATGCGCACCCGTCCCCCCTCATGATGTGCGGCACACGCATTTGCCCCTGACATCAATGTCAGGTTTTAGCGTACCCGGTGCGGGGCCGGGCGCATCCTCGGCCTCCTCGCGGCCCGACCACCGCGTTGCCTCCGCAAGAAGGGAAACACCCATGACCGCTTCCCCGACCACAACGACCGGCTTCACCGGCGGCCCCGCCGCCGCTCCGATCGTCTCGGTCAAGCCGATCGTGCTGCCCGCCCCCGAGCGCGGCGCGGACCTGCACGTGCGCGTGTCCGCCCCGGTCACCGGACGCGACCTGCCGATCGTCCTCTTCGCGCACGGGTTCGGCTCGGACCTGGACGGCTACGCGCCGCTGGTCGACCACTGGGCCGCCCACGGCTTCACGGTGATCCAGGCCACCCATCTGGACTCCAAGCGGCTGAACCTCGCCGCCGACGACCCCCGCAGGCCCCAGATGTGGCGGTTCCGCGTCGCGGACATGAAGCGCGTCCTCGACGACCTCGACGTACTGGAAGCGGCGGTCCCCGGCCTGGCCGGGCGCCTGGACCGCAGCCGCGTCGTCGCGGCCGGGCACTCCTTCGGCGGCCAGACCGCCGGGATCCTGGTGGGCCTGCGCGTCACCGACCCGCGGACCGGGATCGCCGAAGACCTGTCCGACCCGCGGGTCACCGCGAGCATCCAGCTCGCCACGGCGGGGAGCGGCGGAGACGACCTGACCCCCTTCGCGAGGGAGAACCTCCCCTGGCTGCGGGACCAGGACTTCTCCCGCATCACCGCGCCGGGCCTCGTGGTCGCCGGCGACGATGACGAACTCCCGCTGTCCACCCGGGGAGCGGACTGGACCGCCGACCCCTACCACCTGGGCCCAGGCGGCAGGAGCCTGCTCACGCTCTTCGGAGCCCGGCACTTCCTCGGCGGCATCTCCGGCTACGCGGCAGCGGAGTCCACCGACGAGAACCCCGCACACGTCGCCCTCGTCCAGCAGGTCACCCTCGCCTACCTGCGCCACGTCCTCGGCATCGACGACTCCGGCTGGACGGCGGCACGCACGGCCCTCACCGACAATCCGCACCCGCTGGGACGCCTGGAATCCAAGTGAGAGCCCCCGGGGGCGCCGATCCTGGCGTCCCCCGGGGCGATCTCGCTGAGCTTTTGGTAGTAATTGTCGAAAATCTTCCTGAGTGGGCCCGGAAGGAGAGATCCGAAGGGCGAGGCCGCCATAGGTTGGGAGCATGGGGAGTGACGATGTCGTCATGGCGGCGACCAGGCTCTTCGCCGGGCTCGGGTATGACGGCACGAGCGCGGAGATGATCGCGGACGCGGCGGGCGTCTCACCGGCGGACGTGGTGGCGATGGGCGGCAAGCGCGGCCTGTACGAGGCCGTGATGGAGCGCACCTTCAACCAGCAGCTCATGCTCCTGGACGAGATGGAATCGACCTTCACCCCCGACCTCGCCGGGCTGCACCGGCTGTTCGACCGGTTCCTCGACTTCTTCGTCGAGCACCCGGAGATCTCCTCCCTGTGGCAGCAGCGGAGCCTGGAGGACGCCGCCGACCTCCCCCATGTGGAGGGGGAGTACGCCACCCCGATGATCCGCACCGTGAACGACCGCTTCCTCTACCGCATCGGCATCGACGAGGCCGACCTCACCGCGCTGGTCAACGTGCTCACCTGGACGTTCCACGGCTTCTTCACCGGAGGGGTGATCCAGCCCGACGGGACGGTCATCGGGCGGCACGAGCCCGTGGCCCAGGCCCAGTTCCGCTATGAGATGCACCGCCTCATCGACAGCCTCGGCACTCCCCTGACCGGCTGAGCGCCGGCCGCGTGGGCGCGGGCCTCCGTGCCGCCCCCAACCGAGCTAGCGCTTGGTACGCTCACCCCAGCGCAGCCCGGACGCCGGACCCGCTCGACCCGGAGGTACTCCATGCCCGAAGCCGTCATCGTCGCCATGGCCCGCTCCCCCATCGGGCGCGCCTACAAGGGATCACTGAAGGACATCCGCCCCGATGACCTGCTCATCCAGATGGTCACCGCCGCCCTGGGGCAGGTCCCGGACCTGGATCCGGCCTCCCTGGACGACGTGATGGTCGGCTGCGCGCAGCCGGCGGGCGAGCACGGCTACAACCTGGCACGCCAAGCGGCGATCGGGCTCGGCCTGGACGGCGTGCCCGGCACCGTCGTGCAGCGGTACTGCGCCTCCAGCGTCCAGACCACGCGCATGGCCCTGCACGCCATCAAAGCCGGAGAAGGCCAGGCGTTCATCTCCGCCGGAGTGGAATGCGTCTCACGCTACAAGTCCGGCAAGTCCGACGGCGCCGAAGGCACCCACCACCCCCGCTACGCCCAAGCCGAGGCCAGGTCCGCCGAGCGCGGCGCCGCGGGCGTCCCTCTCTGGAGCGACCCGCGCGATGAGGGCGAGCTGCCCGACCCCTACATCGCCATGGGCCAGACCGCCGAGAACGTCGCACAACTGCGCGGGGTGAGCCGGGAACGCCAGGACGCCTTCGGCGTCCGCAGCCAGAACCTCGCCGAAAAAGCACTCGCCGACGGGTTCTTCGACCTGGACATCACCCCCCTCACCCTCCCCGACGGCACCGTCGTCTCCCGCGACGACTGCCCTCGGCCCGGGGTGACCGCCGAGTCCGTGGCCGGGCTGAAGCCGGCCTTCCGGCCCGATGGCACCGTCACCGCGGCCAACTGCTGCCCGCTGAACGACGGCGCCGCCGCTCTGGTCATCCTCTCCGACCGCAGGGCCGCCGACCTCGGCCTCACCCCCCTGGCCCGGATCGTCTCCAGCGGCGTCTCGGCCATCTCCCCCGAGATCATGGGCCTGGGCCCCACCCAGGCCATGACCCGCGCCCTGGCGTACGCCGGGCTGACGGCCACCGACCTGGACCTCGTGGAGATCAACGAAGCGTTCGCCGCCCAGGTCCTGCCCGTCTGCGACGACCTCGGCCTGAACGAGGACAAAGTCAACGTCCACGGCGGCGCCATCGCCCTGGGCCACCCCTTCGGCATGACCGGCGCCCGCCTGACCACCACCCTCATCAACGGACTACGCCAACGCGACGGCCGGTACGGCGCCGTCACCATGTGCGCCGCCGGAGGACAAGGCATGGCCCTCATCCTGGAACGCCTGTCATGAACACCCTCGGCGAGCACCCGGCCGACCTGCGGGAGCTCGGCGTGCGGTGCGCCGTCATGGCTCCGGGCGGTGGGGTTCCAAGGCGCGGTCGAGGTGCAGGGACAGCCAGGCGGGGAGGGGGACGGGGGCTTCGAG
>JAFACJ010000323.1 GCA_023425615.1 Actinomycetes bacterium | reverse complement strand
GGGAAGCGGTCCCCCGGCCCCACCAGCCTGTCAGTCGGTCATCGCGTGCGGCGTGATGTATGAAGCATGCCTATCGGCCCGAAGCCCCACTACCACCGGGACCGGTCACTGCGGCAGACTCGTTGATCTCCTCGGCCATCGATACCGCATCGCTGGAGCCTGCCGTCATCCCCAGGACGTCACGTCGCCGGCCAAGTGGGAGAAGCACGCCCACGACGACCCCGATGACAGCGACGACGGCCAAGGCGCGGTAGGCGAGCGTGAAGTCCGGCCCCGAGTAGTAGTAGCCGCCATCGACCACGACGGCGTTGGCCGCCAACGCGGTGAAGGTCACCTGCAGGAAGCTCGACGCGGCGATGTTCGACACGACGTTCTGCATGACGGCGGCGATCCCTTGGCGATCCATCGGAGCGGACTGGACGAGCAGATTGGGAAGGGCGGAGAAGCACAGGCCGAAGCCGAGGCCGAGAACTCCGAGGAGCCCGAGCATCTCCACGTCCCCGGTCGGAAGTTCCGACAAGATCAGCAGGCTTGTCGCAACGAGGGTCATGCCTACCGCGAAGGGAATCTTGACGCCCCAGCGCTTGCTCATGAGGCCCATGACGACACCGGTTCCCATGAGAAGGACGGCGAACGGGATCTGGAACAGGGCGACGTCGTTGGCGGTCAGGCCGAAGCCATAGCCACCCGCAACCCCTTCCGGCGTCTGGAGCATGCTGGGGATCACAGACACGATTGGGTTGAAGAGGGCATAGACGCAGATCGTTGCGATGAGGGTCCAGAGCATGCCGCGGGACCGGAGCAGCTTGAAGTCGATCAGGGGGTCGCTGAACCTCATGTCCCAGACGATCCAGGCGGTGTAGCACGCCAGACCACCAACGATGTACCCGATGAACTTCGCAGAAGACCAGCCCCAGGCCTGCCCGTTTCCGAGGGCGTAGATGAGGACGCCCGTCCCGGCGCCGAGAAGCAGGGCGGCCACCAGATTGAGACGGGCCTGCACGCGGATCGGCGACTCGGGGACGAATGCCATGACCCCGATGGCGCCCACTGCAGCCATGAGCGCCATCGCCCAGAAGATGGAGAGCACGCCGAAGGAGTCGGTCAGCCAGCCTGCGGCGAATGGGGAGATGACATTGAAGATCGCCGTTCCAGTCGCGACGATCGAGATGGCGACCACCACGGCACGCTTCGGAAACACGTCGCGAATCAGTGAGACGCCCATCGCGAGCAGAACGTAGGTCGTCCCTTGAAGCGCGCGGCCAGAGATGAAGACCTCGTAGTTCGGTGCCACCGCGGAGACGATCGACCCGAGTACCGAGATCACCGTCAACGCCACGAACACCAGCCGTTTGCCGTAGAGGTCTGCGGCTTTGCCAACGACCCCCACGATGACTGCGGCGAACAGCGCGGAGGACGTGAAGGTCCAGGAGACATCAGACTTGTCGAACTCGGCCGCAAGATGCGGAAGCGCTGTTGCGACCATGAGGGCTGATGCGGCCGCCAGTTCCGCGGTCAAGACCACGAAGCAGATGCCGAGTACGACTCGTGCCGTGATCGGTTCCCCGTGTTCTGCCGCAGCCCCACGAGACGCGGGGCTGCCGGTCTCTATTCCTGTCATCGGCTGTCCTTCGTTTTCGGGCTGAGTGGTCGAGTTGCTGCTGACCGATCAGCCGGCCTGGCCGGGCCATCCGGCGAGCGTTTGATAGTCCGCGCCCCAGAGACGAGTCCTGCCAGGGGGTGGTACGTGTCACAGCGGAGCATATTGGCACAAACTGCCATGTGACAACCATCTCATTGCTCTCCGTTCAAGAGCGCACTCAGAGACACTCGGCCAGGTCCCCGGGGGTGCACGTCGGCGTGCCTCGATCCCCTCTGACAACGTTGGCGAGAGACCGCTGCGGCGTCGCGACCGGTCAGGGTTCGACGACGATGCGTCCCCACGCCCCATCGGCGTCGCGCCGCCAGTGGGCTTCAGCCGCCAACATGGCCGGATAGGTTGCGGCGAGTCGTAGAGCGAGGACGGAGGTGTCGGGCCGGAACTGAATCTCGTCCACCATGATCCGGTCGGCGCGATGGTTGCAGACCGGGGCCGACCGGAAGGCCGCGTCGTGTTCGCTGACGCCTTCGTCATCGCGAACCGTGGAACCACGCACCCGTTCCGTACCGCCTCGGTGACGCTCGGGCCGATCATGGCCGCGTCGATCAGTCCGTCGACGCCGCCAAGAGCCGGCTTGGTCACGGCTGATGTGAAGCCATCGCCACGAGGAACGATGACATCCACGACGAGGTCGCAGACCAGGGTCTCGTCCCGGGTCGCGGCGTCGGCGACGACCCGGAGGCCTCAGGTTTTGGCAAGCTGAATGGCGTAGTCGCCAACCATGCCGACTGTTCCGATGACCGCGACCGTCGCGCTGCCTGGACACTGAGCGCGTCGACGGCGAGCAGTACAAGGAGGGAGTTCATGGGGAGCGTCGCGGTCTCGGTCCTGGGCACCTAGGGAGGAATCGACGTAGAGACCGGTGTGAGTGTTCTGGTCGGCGGGGCTCATGCCTACGACGCGCACCCGGCTGCGGACCTGGCCGGGACCGGGGCCAGGCATAGGCAGCTCAGTCATGTGGAGAATCTAGTGGTGCGTTACGCAACCTTGCTGGGGTAACTGGTCCAGGAGCGGATCGGGGAACTGGCCGCGAAGCTGACCTTCGGCTGGGCGTGCTGGTTGCGCCAGCGGACGTAGGCGCCGATCGCGGCGTTCTGCTCGTCGTGACTGCGGTGGTCGGTTCCGTTGAGGGCGAAGTAGCGCAGTGCGGCGAACTCGGACTCGATCCAGTTCAGCCAGGAGCCGTAGGTGGGCAGGAACACCAGGTCGACGTCGTTGGCCTCGGCCCAGACTCTGACCTGGGAGTGTTTGTGCGGCGAGTAGTTGTCCATGATCACGTGCAGGCGGTCGCCGGGCCATCGTGCGCGCAGGCTCTTGAGGAAGGACAGGAACTCCTGCCACCGTTTGCGGTGGCGGATCCGGTAGTAGAGGCGGCCGGCCGCCAGATCGAGGGCGCCGAGCATGTGCCGGACCCCGTCGTTGCGGTTGAACGTGGCTCGCAGCCTGGCCGGATGCGTCCTCGGCCGCCAGGCCTTGCCTTTGCGCGGCATCAGGTTGAGGGGACCGAACTCGTCCACGCAGATCACCCGCCCGCCCTGCGGCGGGGTGTCGTAGAGGGCCAGGACGGCGTGCATCTTGGTGATGAAGTCCGGATCGTTGCTGCTCTTCCACGTCGTGGTGGTCTGCCACGACACCCCGCCGGCCTTCAGGATCCGAGCCAGGTGCGTGCGGCTGAGCGAAGTGACGAGGCCGACGTTCTCCAGGTGGGCGGCCAGCTTCGACAGGCTCCACGTCGAAAAAGCGGTGATGCCCCATTCGGCGGGGGTCGTCCGGGCGATCAGGCAGATGCGCTCGCGCACCCACTCACCGATCCTCCGCGGACGGCCCCCGCTCCGTTACCTTCTTCGTGGCCCTGCAACAGGGCTCCCGGCCTTCGTTCCTGGTATGACCTCCGCTCCATGTTGATCATGATCGAAAATGTGGTGTCGCCAGGAATCGGAGGCGTCGGCAGACCGCTGATGAGGGGCACGAGCGCCAGTCCCAGACCTGGGCGGGCAGTCTCTTCGTAACGTGATTGCCGGCAGACCGATGCCGCAGATCAGGCCGGGATGAGCATCGCAAGTGGAGAGCACGTGATCGATTCCGGTGACATCGCCGTCTACCTCGGCCTGGACGTCGGCAAGGGTGAGCACCATGCGACCGCGCTGACTCCGGCGGGCAAGCGCGTGTTCGACCGACGGCTGCCCAACAACGAGCCGAAGCTCCGTGAGGTGTTCTCCAAGCTGCAGTCCAGGCACGGAACCATGCTGGTGGTCGTCGATCAGCCGGCATCCATAGGCGCGCTTCCGTTGGCCGTGGCCCGCGACATGGGCTGCCGCATCGCCTACCTTCCCGGGCTGACCATGCGCCGGATCGCCGACCTGTATGCCGGTGAGGCGAAGACCGATGCCCGTGACGCCGCGATCATCGCCGATGCTGCTCGCACCATGCCGCATACCCTGCGCCGACTGAAGGACGACGACGAGACTCTCGCCGAGCTGAAGATGGTCGTGGGCTTCGACGACGACCTGGCCGGCGAGGTCGTCAGGACCAAGAACCGGCTCCGAGGCCTGCTCACCCAGATCCACCCCGGGCTGGAAAGGGTGCTGGGCCCACCGCTCGAGCACCCGGCAGTCCTCGCGCTGCTGGGAAGGTTCGGCTCCCCGGCTCAGATCAGGAAGGCCGGAAGACGCCGGCTGATCACCCTGATCCGGCCCAAGGCACCCCGGATGGCCGAACGCCTCACCGACGATATCCTCACCGCGCTGGACGAGCAGACCGTCGTGGTGCCGGGAACCGACGCCGCTGCGCTCATCGTCCCCAGCCTCGCGGACATGCTGGGCTCGCTCCTGGACCAGCGGCAAGTCCTCGCCGAGCGTATCGAGGAACTGCTGGAGGCCCATTCCCTCTCCCAGATCCTGACCTCCATGCCCGGTATCGGAGTCAGAACCGCCGCCCGCATCTTGATCGACGTCGGCGACGGCGAGGCCTTCCCTACCGCCAGACACCTGGCCGCCTACGCAGGACTCGCACCGGTCACCCGAAAATCGGGGTCCTCCATCCGCGGTGAGCATCCATCCAAACGAGGCAACAAGCAGCTCAAACGGGCGTTCTACCTGGCAGCGTTCGCCTCGCTGGCCCAGCCAGAATCACGCGCCTACTACGACCGCAAGCGCCGTGAAGGCAAGCACCACGTCGCCGCCATCATCGCCCTCGCCAGGCGCCGCATCGACGTCCTGTTCGCCATGCTCCGCGACGGCACCCTCTACCAAGCCCCGACCGCCGTCATCACTTGACGAAACCTATAGGGGCACATTTTGGGTCCAGGGCACCGAACCCCCGTTCGTTGAACGCGTGCACCACCGAACGGACGTAATCATCACTGACCTGCATCAACGACGTGATCGCCGACGCCGATTGGCCTTGCGCGGACATCAGGACGACGATCGCCCGCCGCAGTTTGACGGGATCCTTGGCCAAGCGGGTGATCCGCTGCAGCTTTCGGCCTTCCTCCATCGTCAACGCCCGGACGAACACCTCGGGTTTGCGTGCCACGACCACCTCCCAGAACGACTCCGGGACCAGGCTGCCGGGCCCACCCGCCGAGATCAAATCCCAGCAACGTTGGGAGACAAGCCACTAGGAGCCGCCGAACTCCGTGACGGCGATCGCCTTCACCCCTGGTGCTCCTTTGGTGAAGGGAGCAAGGAACGGTGTAGTTCCGGGGGCCCGCCCAGCCGGTACCGGTGTGACTTCGGCGCTGTGCCGTCGACATCCAGCACTTCGAGGTGGGTGCCGAGTTCGGCGCCGATGAGCGCGCGTCCGGACAACGCCATGAGTTCGTCGGATTCATAGAGCGCGGCGATGAGGCGGCCGGTGAATTCCGGTGATTCCCGCTTCACTGTTGGGCGGTGTTCGGGTGGCAGGCTCGCCAGGTGGGCTCGGGCGCGTTCGGTGTTCAGGCCGCCCATCCAGATCGACACCGCCGCCACCCGGTGCGGGCGCAGTTCTTTGGCCATGTCGGCGATCATCTTGTCCGACCCGGCCTTCTGCGCTCCATATGCGGGGCCCTGGTGGTAGGACACGGCTCCGTAGTGTCCGGTGCTCACGATCAGCCCTCGTCCGTTGGCGATCAGCAGCGGTGCGGCGTGGTAGGCGGATACGTAGTGGGAGCGGAGGCCGACCTGGATCAGGTCCGCCGCTTCCAGTGGTTTCTCCCAGAAGCCGCCGACGGTGTTCGTGCCGACCAGTTTCGCGGCGTTGTTCACCAGGATGTCGAGACGGCTCTGCTCGGCTTGGACGCGGGTGAACAGTGCCGCCACCGCGTCGTCGTCGGCGTGGTCGACCTCGACCGCCACTCCGGTGCCTCCAGCGGCGGTCACTTGTTCGGCGGTCTCGTGGATCGACCCGCCCCACGGCGTCTGCGTCCCGGATGTGCTTCGGCCGGTCACGTACACCGTCGCTCCGGTGCTGCCGAGTGCGACCGCGATGCCTTTGCCGGCGCCCCGGCTCGCACCGGTCACCACTGCAACCGTCATGGCTGCTCCTCTCCTGCTCGTTGATCCGATGGTTCTGCTGATCTCTGCTGTGTCAGTTCGCGTCGGCACGACGCGATGCGGTGGATTCGGTGGTTCGTGTTCTGGTTCCGCGGACGAGGAACGTCATGGCGAACGCGGCCACACCGAAGACCACCATGATCGTGAACGCGGCGTGGAGTCCGGCGGTGTCAGGCGCCTGCTGGGCGGTGGTCGAGGCGAGGGTGGCGACGGTCACGAACAGGGCGATGCCGAAAGCACCGGCGACCTGCTGGATCGTGGTGATGATCGCGCTGCCATGGGAGTACATGTTCGCGGGCAGCGAGGACAGGGCGTCGGTGTTCAGCGGAGCCATCATCGTACCGATGCCTGCCATGAGCAGGACGTGGATCACCACCACGAGCCACAGCGGGCTCGCCCCGCCCAGGACCGGGAACAGGCCGAGAGCGATCGCCGTCAGGAACGCGCCGGGCAGCACGAGTGCGCGTGCGCCGACGCGGTCGTAGAGGCGCCCGACGAGCGGGCCGAGCAGCCCGAGCGCGAGGCCGCCGGGGAGCATGACGAGCCCGCTGACGACGGTGCTCTCACCGAGCACCGTCTGCAGGTAGAGGGGCAGGAGCACGGCGGTGACGGCCATCATGCAGGTGAACAGCAGCGCGACGATGATGACCGCGACGGCGAAGCGGCGGTGGGCCAGGGCACGCAGATCGAGCAGCGCCCGGTCTCGGCGCTGGAGGCGGAGCTGGCGGGCGATGAACCCGGCGAACGCCATCGCCCCGACCGCGAGCGCGATGACGGTCGCGGCGTCGGTCGAGCCCTTGCCGATCGAGGACAACCCGTACAGGAGACCTCCGAAGCCCAGAGCGGTCAACGGGATCGAGAGGACGTCCAATGGAGTCGCCGCCGAAGGATGGTTCGGCCGGAGCTTGAGGCCGCCGACCACGATGGTGGCGATCATCAAGGGCAGGACGATCCAGAACAGCCACCGCCAGCCCAGCGCTCCGAGGACGACTCCGCCCACGGTCGGGCCCAGCGCCGGGGCAACCGCGGTGACGACGGTGATACTGCCGATCACGGCACCGCGGCGGTCCGCCGGGACCATCCTCATGACCGTCGTCATCAGCAACGGCATGATGATCGCGGTACCGCACGCCTGCAGCACGCGGCCGCCGATGAGGACCGCGAAGTTCGGGGCCAACGCACAGCACAGAGTGCCGACGGTGAAGAGCAGCGTCGAAGCGAAGAACACCTGGCGTTCGGTGAACCGCTCCAGCAGATACCCGGTGGTGGGGATCACCACGGCCATCGCCAGCAGGAACACACTCGTCACCCACTGGATCGTCGACGTCGGCAATCCGAGATCCTCGCTGAGCGTCTTCAAAGCGACACTCAGCACCGTTTCATTCAAGAACATCACGAAAGCGGCGAGAACCAGCACGCCGATCGCTGTTCCCGCACCGGCGGACGCCCGGTCCGCTCCGGTTACCTGGGTCGGAGCTGTGTGGGTCGGGGAGGCCGTCAAGCGCATTCCTCTCTCTTGACGCATGGGGAGACGGTGAGGATGGGAGGCCGGGGCCCTATCGGGACTCTTCGAGATCGGTGATTCGTTTCAGGAGCTGCGCGAGCAGGGCCAGTTCGTCCGGGTCCCAGTGGGACAGGGCGTCCTTCCGCCAGGCCCAGTCATCGCTTCGGGCGCGAGCGATCGCTTCCTTCGTGGACGGGGTGACACTGAACAACACGGTCCGCCCATCGTCCACACACGCCTGGCGCACCACGTGCCGACGCTCTTCGAGCGCGGCGAGCTGCCGGCTCATCGTGCCCTTGCCGACACCGAACTGATCGGCGACGTCCGTCAGCCGAGCGGACTCGCGATACGTCAACCAGGACAAGATGATCAAGCCGTTGTAGCCGAGCTCAGGATCGATCCGCGCCGCGACAGAGCGCGTGTTGACCAGCCACGAATCAAAGAGCCTGCCGAACGACCGATGAATCTCATCACTCGGATCCATGACACCCCCTTAGTTGCCTTCAGGCAACAATATGGGAGCATGTCAACAGTCCACAAACCCGCCCAACCGTCGGCCACCACCCCCAGCAACACGGTGACTGACATCACACCAGTCTTCAATATCCGCCTGTGCCGCGGACAGCGCGTCCGATTGACGACAGCCCTCTGGGTGCCAGGCGTTCGTGGGTCGGGTCTGTCGAGTTTTCGGCTCTGACTCACTTTCGGTGGTGACCGAACGTGATATCGGATGACGGGGCGAGCCCCCGGCGAAACGCCCGCTTTCTGGCTTCGAGCTCAGGTCACGGATCACCCGAAGCAACCACCTGGAGCGCCTGTCTCGCTGCTGGCCAGCGTTCGGGAGTCGTTACGCTCCGCTACCACCGAAAGTGCAACAGAGCCGAGTTTTCGGTGTAACTGGGTTGGTTGTTTAGACCATGTCTTACGTGGCTTTTCAGGTGGTCTGCTGAGATGATGTCGTGCTGTGCTGATG
>JAFACJ010000253.1 GCA_023425615.1 Actinomycetes bacterium | reverse complement strand
GCGCGGGCGTCCTCCAGCAGGCGGATGACGGTGCGGGTGCCCAGGCCGCCGCGGCGGGTGCCGGCGCCTCCGGAGCCGGGGATCAGCTCGACCGCCTCGACGCGCAGCGGGAGCCGCGCCTCGATCGGCTCCACCTGGGGGATGATGTTGCGTCCGCCGCCGAACAGGGCGCCCGTGGCGTCGGGGCCGTCACGTAGGGCGGTGGCGCCCATGCCGCCGAGGTCGAACGACATGTGCAGCCACGGGCGGCGCACACCGCTGAGGCTGAAGCCCTGCAGGATGCCCGACGCCGCCACGCCGCGGCCGGGCAGCGCCTGCGTGAGCGCCGAGAAGATCGCCTCCTCGGCGGCGGCGACCGTCCCGAACCTGCCGCCTCCGGGGAACGGAGACGTGCAGTTGACGAGGCTTCCCGACGGCAGATGCACCTCCAGGGGCGCGAAACAGCCTTCGTTCAACGGCAGTGAGGGGTCCACGTAGCAGCGGATGGCGTACATGACGCCGCCGAGTGTCTGGGAGAACCCGGAGTTGAGCGGCAGCGGCACCTGTTCGTCGGTTCCGGTGAAGTCCAGCGACGCCGTCCCGTCCCGCAAGGTGACGGTGACGCGTACGGTCGGCCCGTCGTCGAGGGTGTAGGAGCCGCTGTAGGTCCCGTCGGGAATGGACCGCAGGGAGGCCCGCATCCGTTCTTCCGTGTCGGCGAGGTAGGACTCGACACCGGCTGCGAACTTCTCGTCGATGAGTTCTTCCAGCCTCCGTGCGGCGACGTTGGCGCCCGCGATGAGCGCCCGCAGGTCCCCCACGAGCCGTTCGGGTGTTCGGGAGTTCGCCGCCAGGACCCGCACGAGGTCGTCCACGAGCCCGTCGGCCGTCGCGATCCGTACCGGAGGCAGTTGTACGCCTTCGAGGAAGACGTCCGTGGCGTCCGAGGCCATTCCGCCCGCCGAGAGCCCTGACAGGTCCGCCACGTGGATCAGCGTCCCGGTGAAGTACGCCGCCTTCCCCGAGACGAACACCGGCCGGAACACCAGAAGGTCGTTGGCGTGGATGCCTCCTTGGTAGACGTCGTTCAGCAGGAAGACGTCCCCTTCGTGCATCTCTTCGAGGGGGTACTGCCGCACCACGTACGGGAGTGCGCTGCGCAGAGACGCGCATTGCACGATCGCCGTGGACGTCGAGTGCGCGATCAGCCGTCCTTCCGCGTCCAGGATCGCCGCCGCCGCGTCCGCTCCTTCCACGATGAACGTCGAGTACGCCGATCGCACCACCACGATTCCGGCTTCTTCCGCTGCCGTGCACAGCGCGTTGCGCAGGATCTCAGCGGTCAGCTCGTCGCTCAAGAGACCTCCATCAGCACCGCGCCGAACGCGTCCGGTGTGGCCCGCCATCCCGGCGGCACCAGCAGTGAGCATTCTGGTTCCGTCACCAGGCAGGGTCCTTCCAGTGCCTGTCCCGGCACGCACGCCGCACGCACCCACACGGGGACTTCCCGGTACTCCCCTTCCAGCCACACTCTCCGCATCGTCCCGCCGCCTTCTCGCCCGGCCGTGGCCGTTTCCGCCGTCCCGCCTCCGGATTCGGTGCCGGGCAGGGTGAGGCGGACTCGGGCGGTGGTCACTTCGGCGGGGTCGCGGAGGACGATGCCGTAGGACTCGTGGTAGCGGCGGTAGAACTCCTCGGCTGCCGTGGTGAGGACGGCCGGGAGGAGGGGGCCGGAGGGCAGGTCGATGGTGAAGGCGTGGGCCTGGCCGACGAAGCGGATGCCCAGGGAGCGGACGAGGACGGCCGTGTCGTCGGCCCGCAGGTCGGCGCGTGCCGCCTTCTCCAGGTCGGTGAACACCGCGGACAGGGCGGTGAGGGTGTGGCCGCTGGTGGAGCAGGAGGTGAGGTCGCCCAGCGGGGCGAGGAAGGTGCGGGCGCGGTCCACCGAGAGGTCGGCGTACAGCAGGCCGGCGGCCGAGCCTACGCCGCAGTGCGGGGTCAGGAGGACGCGGGTGATGCCGAAGCGTTCGGCGAGGCGTGCGGCGTGGGTGGGCGCGGCTCCGCCGAGTGCCACCAGGGTGTGGCGGCGCGGGTCGATGCCCCGGCGGACGGTGACGACGTGGACGGCGGCGCCCATCTGGGCGTTGGCGATGTCGTAGATCGCCGCGGCGGCCGTCATGATGTCGACGCCCAGGGGTTTGGCGACGCGTTCCAGTGCCGCTTCGGCCAGTTCGCGGGAGATCGGGAAGGCGAATTCCCTCGGGTCCAGATGCCCGAGGACGAGGTTGGCGTCGGTGACGGTGGGTTCCGCGCCGCCGCGGCCGTAGCAGGCGGGTCCGGGGTCGGCTCCGGCGGAGTCGGGTCCGACGTGCAGGGTGCCGGCGGTGACACGGGCGATGGAGCCGCCGCCGGAGCCCACTTCGGCCAGGTCGATCGCCGGGACCTTGATGGGGACGCCGGTTCCGGGGCGGCGCCCGCCGAAGCTTCCTTTGCCTCCGACCTGGAATTCGTGGGTGATGCCGGGTCTTCCGTCCCGTACCAGCCCGGCTTTGGCCGTGGTGCCGCCCATGTCGAAGGAGATGAGGTCGGTCAGTCCGCGGTCGCGGCCCGCGCGTGCCGCCGCGATGACTCCGGCGGCGGGGCCGGACTCGATCGTGTAGACGGCGCGGGAGGCCGCCAGTTCGGCGGGGAGGACGCCTCCGGCGGATTCCATCACCTGCACGGGGGCCGTCACGCCCAGCCCGCGTAGGCGTTCTTCGAGAAGCCGTAGGTACGACGCCATGACGGGGCCGACGTACGCGGACATGAGGGTCGTCGTGGCCCGTTCGTATTCGCCGAGTTCGGGCCAGACGTCGGACGAGAGCACTACGGGCACGTCCAGGCGCTCCCGCAGTAGTTCTCCGAGCCGTCTCTCGTGCGCCGGGTTGGCGTAGGAGTGCAGAAGGCAGACGGCGACGGCCGCGACTCCCAGTTCGGCGATCCGCTCGACGACCTGCGAAGTGTCGTCTTCGTCGAGCGGGAGGACGATGCCGCCTTCCGCCGACATCCGTTCCCGGACCGTGAAGGTGTGCGTCAGCGGCACGGGTGGTTCACCGGGCGCGAAGGTGAGGTCGAAGCGTTCTTCTTCCACGCGGGCTTGGCGTCCCAGCGCCAGCATCGACCGGAATCCGTGGGTCGTGACGAACGCGACGGGTACTCCGCGCCGTTCCAGGATCACGTTGGTGGCCAGGGTGGTGGCGTGGACGAACCGTGTGACGTCCTCCGCCCGTGTCTCCGAGGCTGCCAGGACCTCCGCGACTCCCCGCAGCAGCCCGTCTGTCGGGTCTTCGGGTGTCGTCAGTGCCTTGACGACGTGGATGCGGCCGTCGTCTCCTGTGAGCACCACATCGGTGAACGTTCCGCCCACGTCCGTCGCGATCGTCACGCTCATCGTCCGCTCCAGCCGTCAGGGCAGCCGGGTCGCGTCGGTGAAGAGCGCCTCTCGGAGCCGTTCCCGGTGCAGCCGTTCGTCTCCCCATGCCGCGCGCAGCGCCCACACCCGGCTCAGCCACAGGAAGAGGTCGAGTTCGTCGGTGTAGCCGATCCCGCCGTGCACCTGAAGGGCCGTCCGTGCCGCCAGATGCGCCGCTTCCCCCGCCGCGACCTTGGCCGCGGAGGCGTCACGCGACGCGCTGGGCAGCCTGTGGGTGAGTGAGTAGGCGGCCCGGTGGACCACCGGTGCGGCGAACTCCAGCTTGATGGCGACGTTCGCGAGGTGGTGTTTGAGCGCCTGGAAGGAGCCGATCACCTTGCCGAACTGCTTGCGCTGCCCCGCGTACGCCACAGCGGCGTCGAGCAGCCACCGCCCCAGCCCGAGATGTTGCGCGGCCACGGCGACCGCCGCATGGTCCAAGGCCACTCCCCCGGGCTCCGTCGCGGGGTTGCCGGTGCTGAACAGACGCCGTGTCGCGTCGACCGTCTTGTGCTCCGTGAGCTCGGTGACCGTCGCGTCCGCGTACAGGAAGTCGGCGATGTCGGCGTCCAGCAGGTACGGGTTCTCCGCGCACTGCACCGAGACGGCCGCCTCTCCGGTCGCGATCCGCGCCAGCCAGCCGGGGTCCGATGCCAGCAGCAGCGGCGCCGCGACCGCCGTCTCCACCAGCGGGCCCGGCACGCAGGCACGTCCGATCTCCTCCCAGGCCAGCACGGTGTCGAGCAGGGTGAGCCCCAGCCCGCCGTGCTCCTCGGGGATGGTCGCCCCCAGCAGCCCGACTTCGGCCAGTGCCTTCCACGCCTCGCCTCTGCGCACGAGCGGTTCGGTGCGCGCCGCCCGTACCAGGCCGGGCGGGCAGGTCTTGGCGAGCGTCTCGGCGACCGTGGAGGCCAGCATCCGCTGCTCCTCGGTGAAGGTGAATCTCATCGCGGCAGCCCCAGAACTCGTTCGGCGATGATGTTGCGCTGGATCTCGTTGGTGCCCGCGTAGATCGGTCCCGCCAGCGCGAAGAGGAAACCGTCCAGCCAGCGGTCGGCCAGTGCCGCGTCCGCGCCGCGCAGTTCCAGCGCGATCTCGTGCAGCCGCAGGTCCAGTTCCGACCAGAAGACCTTCATCAGGGACGAGGCGGGCCCCAGTTCGATGCCCTCCTCCAGCCGCGCCACCGCGGCCCAGGTGTGCAGCCGGTAGGCGTCGGCGTCCAGCCACGCCTGGACCGCGGCGTCCTGCAGCGTCCGGTCGCCGGACGCGCGGGCCAGTGCCAGCAGCCGGTCGGCGACGGCCATGAACCGGCCGGGGCTGCGCAGGGTGAGCCCGCGTTCGGAGGAGGTCGTGGCCATCGCGACCTTCCAGCCGTCACCGACGCCGCCGAGCACCTGCTCGGCCGGTACCAGCACGTCGTCGAAGAAGATCTCCGCGAAGCCCGTCTCGCCGTCGAGCTGGGCGATGGGGCGGACGGTCACGCCGGGCGCGTCCAGCGGGAACAGGTAGTACGTCAGCCCGTGGTGGCGCTGGGAGGCGGGGTCGGAGCGGAAGAGCCCGAATCCCCAGTCGGCGTGCACCGCGCGGGAGCTCCACGTCTTCTGCCCGTT
>JAFACJ010000245.1 GCA_023425615.1 Actinomycetes bacterium | reverse complement strand
GGTCTGCTCTGCCTGCTCCCAGAGGTGGTCGGGGTGGTGCAGGTCGGCGGTGATGACGGTGGTGCTGTCGTCTTCGGCCAGCAGGGCGCGTCCGTGGGTCAAGACGATGGGGTCGTCATCGACGTAGACCACCCGTGCATCGGGGTTGGCGCGCTGGGCGACCTGGTGGAGGTTGTCGGCGGTCGGCAGCCCAGAGCCCAGGTCGATGAACTGGCGGATGCCGGCTGCCGCCATGACCGCGGTGGCCTGGCGCATGAACTGGCGGTTCTGGCGCGCGACGAGCGGCGCGTCGGGGAACGCCTGGGTCGTGGCCCTGGCCGCGGCCCGGTCGGGCTCGAAGTTGTCCTTGCCCCCGAGGAAGAAGTCATAGATGCGGGCCGGGTGGGGGATGGAGGCGTCGATCCCCTCGGGGATGTCGTCGGTCACGGGGTGTTCCTCATGGATCGGTGCCCTCCCCGCTTCCGGGGAGGGCGGTG
The DNA here is from genome assembly GCA_023425615.1 of Actinomycetes bacterium. Classification (GTDB taxonomy): domain Bacteria; phylum Actinomycetota; class Actinomycetes; order Streptosporangiales; family Streptosporangiaceae; genus Actinocorallia. Next base: position 2,572 of record JAFACJ010000245.1, on the reverse strand, counting down.
GTCAGGTCGAAAAGACAGTCGGAGCGGCGAGCGTGATGGGCGGGGAGCGGGCCGCCTGCGCGAGGGTCATGCGAAGACCAGGCGGCTCAGCCAGGTGCCGTGCCGGTCGATGAACTCCTCGTGGTCCTCTTGGAGGCCGTAGGCGCGGGCCAGGAGTCCGTCCAGGTCATCGGCGGCCATCGCATAGCAGCGGGCACGGCCCATGCCCAGCCAGTACTCCGGGTCCGGCGGTCGGCCGGCCCCGGTGTGCTCCATGATCGCCCGGTAGTTGGCGCCACCGCCTGGCCGACCAACTCATCGCGCTGAGCACGGATCAGCAAGGCCAGCCGCAACCCCAACGTGGGGTCCGGGGAATCGGGCAGAGGGAACGGCGGGCGCTGGATGCTCCAGGAGAGCTGGTCGGCCATCGCCCGGAGTGTCTCGATACCCTCGGGCGTCTGCTTCTCCTGCTGGTCCCACAGGCCGAGCTCCCCCAGCAGGTCACCGCTCAGGCGCTCCAGGGCATAGACCATGCCCAGCACCTGCCCGCTCCACAGCGTGGCGCCCGCTTCATTGCCTTTGTCCTTGGCCTCCTGGACGCTGCGGCGGGAGACCGCCAGGTGGTAGGTGAGCATGTGCCGGGTGCGGTCGAGGGCGTCGGTCAGCTTGCGCAGCAAGACCGACTCGCCCAGCGCGGCCGGCAGCACGACCCGCAAGGTAGGAGGGTCGTCCTGGCGGGCGGCCAGGTACTTCCACAACTCCGCCTCAGACACTGCCTCCCCCAGTTCGCTCGGCGGGCTCGGCCGCCTCCAACCCCTCCAGCCCCCGCGCCATCGGCCGCTCGGCTCTCCCGGTGCCGGCCCGGGGGCCGCCGAGCGCCTGTGAGGCCAGGCCCACCACCGTCTGCTGCGCATCACCGCACTCCCCCTTGTGGTCCCTCATCTGCACACCGGGTGGCTCACTCGGTCCTTCTCCTGCGGGGGGAACGTCCGGGCAGGGGGCCGCCGGTGTCGTGGGAGTAACCCCAGATCTCGGGCCACGCCTTGGCGCGGGGCCGGTCCGGGGTGTGCTCGAACAGCCGGTCCCACGGGGAGGACGGCCCTCCGCGCAATGTGGCGCTCCAAGCGGCGAGGCAGGTGAGCAGGAACAAGATGACCGCTCCGGCGATCACATCGGCCCAGGGCATGGAACGTCTCCTTCAGTTCAGGGCGAGCGCCTAGGCCCGCCGGGTGTCGTCTGCTTCGTGTGCTCAGGAGGGGCGGGAGATCAGGTCCAGGAGGAAGGCGCGGCTGCCGTCGGCGTCGTGGCCGAGGAGCACCGAGTCCTGCGGCAGGCCGCCCAAGGCATTCACCAGGTACTTGGGGTCATCAGCGGTGAGCGTCAACCCGAAGGCGTCGGGGTACCGGTCGTCCCGGCTCGCGGTGATCACGTCGGCTTCGGCAAAGCGGCGGGCCTCATTGAGGCGGCCCGCACGCGCATACGGTCCGATCATCGGGAACAGCAGGTGGGAGACCACCCCGTGCATGGCCAGGGACAACCCCAGCCCGTCGCGCAACTGGTCGGGCCGAAACCGCGACCTGAGCTCCTGCCCCGCCCGAAGCGGCCGCAGGCCGCCGGCCATGACATCGGTGGCCTGCCGTGCCGGGTCCGACAGGCCACGCTCACGGACCGGCGCGCTCCAGCCGCCTGCCTCCAGCAGCCCGAATCCAACGCTGACCGTCGACGGCCACGCAAGCGCCTCCACCAGGCCGCCCCGGTCGGGCCGCACGAAGATGCGGTCGTCGGACAGCAGCGACCACCCCGGGGCCTGTGCCAGGAGGAACGCGGCCGTGGTCTTGCCCGTCCCCTTGCCACCCAGCGCGAGCACGGCACGACCACAGGGACCGACCGCGGCCGAAGCACGCAGCAGCAGCCACCCATCTCCCAGCAGGCGCCCGCGCAGCACCTCACGCGCCAACCGCGCCGCCGAGACCGCCACATCCAACCTCTGCATGCCGAGGATCTCCAACGCCTCGCCCGGGGCGTACCGGTAGGCAAGGCCCTCCTGCGCGGCATGCACGACCGCACCCTCGCGGAGGAAGGTCAGCTCCCCGCCCGCGTACCGCACGGCGGTCGCCGCCGGATTACCGCGCACCCGAGTGATGGCACCGCGGGCCCTGCCGTGGTCGACGTCGGCGCGCACGAGCCGATCGATATCGGCCACGCGTCTGTCCGCAACCGACCACCAGGGCGCGAAGTACCTCTGCACCCAGTCCGCGATGAACCGGGTCCCACTGGAGACGGTCACGCTGCGGCCGGCGCAGGAGACATGCGTGGAGAACAGGCTCATAGAGCGCCTTTCCATCAATAGGTGGCATGGCGATCCTGATGACCTTCAGAAAAGGGGCCAACACCACAACGGCCGGGCCGGTGGTAGCGCGGTTAGGCCACATTGGACTAATACGCGCCTGGCCAGGGGCTACGGTGGGGAAGGAACTGCCGTTGGAACTGAAAAACCCGCCATCGCAGCCGGAGCTGGAAGAGATGTTCTTGTGACGAGCGAGAAGACAACAAAAAGGACATGTCCGGCATGCCGTTTCACTCTACTGAGCAG
>JAFACJ010000474.1 GCA_023425615.1 Actinomycetes bacterium | reverse complement strand
CTCCGGTCCCTCCGTGGCCAGCCGGCACAGCACCCAGATACCGCCGGCCGACAGGTCGACGCCGGCGCCCGCCGCCAGGCGGGTGTAGAGCGCGCGGGCGTCGCGGTCGCGGCGCAGCAGCCGGGCCAGCGCCAGTTCCAGTTCGGCCTTGGACGTGCGCGACGTCGGCGCGCCCATCGACTCCCCCAGCCCCGCGTCGCGGGTCGCCGTCCGCAGCGGCACCTCGCGCAGGAACCAGCTCGCGACGAACGCCACGGCCGCGACCGGTGCCGCGCACAGGAAGACGGTCTGGATGGCGTCGGCGTAGGCGCCGAGGATCGCCTCGGTGTCCCGCGGCGGAAGCCGTCTGAGGATCTTGGAGTTCTCCTGCACCTCCGCCGGGTCCACCCCCGGCGGCAGCCGCACCCTCCGCAGCACCTCCCCGATGTTCACGGCCAGCCGGTTGCTGAAGATCGAACCGAAGACCGCGACGCCGAACGAGCCGCCGATCGACCGGAAGAAGGTGTTGCCCGACGTCGCCGCGCCCAGGTCGGCGTACGGGCTGGAGTTCTGCACCGCGATGATCAGCACCTGCATGACGCAGCCGAGCCCGACGCCCAGCACCACCAGGTACAGGCTCCGCTCCAGTACCCCGGTGTGCACGTCCAGCCGGGAGCACAGGGCCAGCGCCACCGTGGTGATGCCCGTCCCCAGAATGGGGAAGACCTTGTACCTGCCGGTCCTGGTGATCAGATGGCCCGACAGGATCGACGTCGCCAGCGTCCCCGCCATCATCGGCAGCAGGCTCAGCCCCGACAGGGTCGGCGACGTCCCCTTCACCACCTGCAGGTAGACGGCGAGATAGGTGAGCGCGCCGAACATCGCGAACCCGATGACGAACGCGATGAGGCCGCAGAGGGAGAAGACCGAGTTGCGGAACAGGTGCAGCGGCAGCACCGGCTCGGCGGCACGGCGTTCGGCCAGCCACCAGCACACCAGCAGCACGGCGGAGCCGACGAACAGGCCGAGCACCACCGGCGAGCCCCAGGGGTACTCGGTGCCGCCCCAGGTGGTGGCCAGCACCAGGCAGACGGCGGCGCCGCCGATCGCGAACGTGCCTGCGTAGTCGATCCGGTGCCGGGTGCGCTCGCCCTTGGCCTTCAGGACCGTCACGATCACCAGCAGCGCCACCGCGCCGATCGGCAGGTTGACGTAGAACACCCAGCGCCAGGTCAGGTTGTCCACGAAGAACCCGCCGATCAGCGGCCCCGCCACGCTCGCCACCCCGAAGACCCCGCCGAAGTAGCCCTGGTAGCGGCCGCGCTCCCGGGGCGGCACCACATCGGCGACGATCGCCATGCCCAGCGACATCAGCCCGCCGCCGCCCAGCCCCTGCAGCGCACGGAAGCAGATCAGCGAGACCATGTTCCAGGAGACGCCGCACAGCACCGACCCGGTCAGGAAGATCCCGATCGCGGCGATGTACAGCGGTTTGCGGCCGTACTGGTCGCCGAGCTTTCCCCACAGCGGGGTGGAGGCGGTGCTGGCCAGCATGTAGGCGGTGACCACCCACGACAGGTGGTTCAGCCCGCCGAACTCGCTCACGATGGTCGGCAGCGCGGTCGAGACGATCGTCTGGTCCAGCGCGCTCAGCAGCATGCCCAGCAGCAGGGCCGTCAGGATCAGGCCGATCCCCCCGCTTCTGGAGTGCCGCCCCATCCATCCCTCCCCCCGTCCGACTACCCGGCGCTCGTGCCCGAAGAACCCAAGCCGCCGCCCAGGGAAGGTCTAAGGTGACCCCTATGGACGGGATCGTCATGCTCGTACTGCTCGCGCTCCTCGCCGCCTTCTGCATCCGCTGGCTGGCCGTGCGGATGCGGCTCCCCGCGCCCACCACCAGCGCGGTCATCGTCGTCTTCGTGATCGTCGTCCTCGCCCTGTGGGGCCAGGCGATGGGCTGAGGCGGGGAATCTCAGGCACGGCCGAACCAAAAGCCCCTCCCGGCCGTCTTATCTGGTCGACCACTGCGAGGGGAGGGGTGCCATGCCGGTCTCTGTGGGCACGCTCTCCACCTTCCTCACCAGGCTCGCCGACTTCGCCGAACCCTGCCCCTCCGACGCCGCGCTCGACCTGTGCTACGGGCCGAGCCCGCTGGCCTCGGCGCTCACCCCGCGGGTCGGCCGGCTCGTCTCCCTCGACCTCGGGCCGCAGGCCGTCTCCTGCGGTCAGATCCGGGAGACGGCCCCCAGGTCCCCGAGGCCCGGTTCGAGCGATCCGCGCCTGACTCCGGCCGCCCCCGCCGATCCGGTCGTGCTGCCGTACGCCGACGGGGAGTTCTCCCTGGTCACCACGCGGTTCACGCTGCTGCGCATGGCCGACCCCGGCGCCGTGCTCCGGGAGATGCTGCGGGTCTGCCGTCCGGACGGCAGGATCGTGCTGGCCGATCTGGCGCGCACCAACTGCTCCAGCGACCACCGCGACGCGCTGGAACGCGTCCGCGACCCCGGTTTCCGCGCCACTCCCCCGATCGGCGACCTCGTGGCGATGGTCGAGTCCGCCGGGTCCCGTGTCCGACGCCTCGATCTGCTCACCGTCGAGCGGCCGGCCGAGCCGTGGCTGGCCTCCGCCCGCGATCCGGGTATCGCCGCACGGCTGCGCGACGTCCTGCTCGCCGAGGTCGACGGCGGCCCCAAGACCGGCGCCAGGCCCCGCATCATCGGCGGCGAGCTGTGGTTCACCCAGACCTGGGCGCATCTGGCCGCCCGCCCCGTCTGAGGACGCCTCCCCTCGGCGGGGCGCTCCCGTGCCCGGGGACGCCCCGCGGCGGGACGGCTCAGGTCAGGGGCAGCTCGAACCAGACGGCCTTGCCGTCGGGGGTGGGCCGGGAGCCCCAGCGCGCCGCGATCTGATCGACCAGGTACAGGCCGCGGCCCCCCTCGTCGGTCTCGCCCGCGTTGCGGATCCGGGGCAGCCGCAGGTCGGGGTCGAAGACCTCCACCCACAGGGCGCCTGCGCCCTTGCGCAGCTGCAGCCGGAACTCCTGCTTGGCCGGCTCGGGACGGCCGAGGCCGAGACCTCCGCTCAGATCCCAGTCGTCCTCGTCGAACGACAGCTCCGGAGCGCCCACCAGCGCCCGTTTCTGCGCCGGGACGCTGGTGGCGTGCAGCACCACATTGGTGACGATCTCCGAGACCAGCAGGCAGGCCATCTCGGCCTCGTCCTCGTGCAGCCCCCAGGCGGCGAACGTCTCGGCGGCCAGCCGGCGCGCCTCGGAGACCATGATCGGCTCACTGGGGAAGGTGCGCTCCTCGACCGGCAGCTCCTCGGGGGCGGTACGCATGACGACCAGCGCCACGTCGTCGTCGATGTCCCCGGGGACCGCGGCGAACGCGGCGTTCGCCACCGTCTCCACGTCCTGGCGCGCGGCCCGCGCGACGGCGTCACGGATCAGCAGGCGCGCCTGCTCGCCGCTGTGGTAGGTGCCGTCCTCCCGCGGCCTGCGCTCCACCAGCCCGTCGGTGTACAGCAGCAGCGTGCTGCCGGGGGGCAGCACCACCGTCTCCTCGTCGAACATGATGTCCCCGCCGAGGCCGGGCGAGCGGATGCCCAGCATCGCGCCCTCGGCGGCGTGGAAGTCGAGTTCGCCGACCTGGCCGTCGATGACCGTCATCGGCGGGGTGTGCCCGGCGTTGGAGAACGTCAGCTCGCGCGACCAGGCGTCGTAGACGAAGTAGGTGCACGACACCAGCGCCGGGCGGGTCGGCTCCGCCGGGTTCATGGTGCGCACCCACTCGTCCAGCTTGCGCATGATGTCGGACGGTGACTTGTCGTCCTGGGCGAAGGCGCGCAGCGCGGCGCGCATCTGGCCCATCACCGCCGCGGCGCGCGCGCCGCGGCCCTCGACGTCGCCGATGACGATCCCCACCCGGCCCGCCGACAGCGGGATGACGTCGTACCAGTCGCCGCCCACCTGGGTCTGGATGCCGTGCCCGTGCGACTCCAGCGGTTTGGCCGGCTCATAGCGCCAGGCGATCTGCAGGCCGTCCAGCTTGGGGGGGCGCTCGCCGGGCAGGAGGTGGCGCTGGAAGGCCAGCGCCGTCTGGCGCTCCTCCTCGAAGAGCATCGCGTTGTCGATGGACAGCGCGACACGGCCGGCGATCGCGCCGACCAGGTCGCGGTCGAAGCCGTCGTAGTGCGGGTCGGCGCGGCGGCCCAGATGCGACAGGCCGAGGCTCATCACGCCCAGCACCTGGCCGCGCGCCATCAGCGGCGCCGAGATCATCGAGGTGAGGCCCAGCTCGCCGCTCAGTCCGGTGGACAGGTCGACCAGCACCGCGTCGCGGCGGCTCATCGCCTTGGCCGCGTGGTGGTCGGCGGGATAGACCACCGGCTCGCCCACCTCGGGCCAGGTGCCCGGCGGCGGCGTCCAGTCCCCGGTGTGCCGGGCGACACGGCGCACCAGCTTGTCGGAGGCGGCGAGGTCGATGAAGACATGGTCGGCGAACTGCGGGACCAGGGTGTCGGCCACCGCCCGCAGCGTCACCTCCAGTTCGAGGGAGCCTGCCAGCCGGGTGCCGATGCGGTCGAGCAGCCCGTACCTGTCCTGGTCGCGCTGGTTGCTGCGCAGCGCCTCACGGGCCAGGATCGCCACCCCGTCGATGGCTCCCGACGGGTGACGCAGCGGCACCGCCTGCGCCCTGGTGTAGATGGTGCTGCCGTCCTGGCGCAGGTTGCAGAAGGTGCCTTCCCAGACCCCGCCCTTCAGCACGTACCGCGCGAGCTCGGTGGCCTGCTCGTGGTCCTCCTCGGCGATGCCGAGGGACAGCACGCTCTGGCCGACGTACTCGCTGCCGACGAAGCCGAAGAGCTTCTTGCCGAAGGCATTGATATGGATGATGTTGCTGAAGCGGTCGCAGACGATGACCGCCATCTCCATCTGGTTCAGCACCGCTTCGGGCGCCAGCTCGGGCTCGAAGGGGGGTTCGCCCCAGTGCTTCATCCCCTCACCTCCGGCGCCCATTCAACGACGAACACGGCGCTCGCGGAGGGGAAAGAGTGGAGATCGTCGGCCAAGATCTCAGAGTTTCGCGACGAAGACGTGTTCGGCGATACGCCGCGGAAGTTCTGTCTCAGGAGCGTCCCCGGAGTCGTCACTGGTCACTCGCACACCATCGTCGCCAACCGCGAGCGTCACCTCGCGTCCGGGTTGTATCCCGACCTGCTTGAGTTTAAGCATAAGATCATGATCGCCCTGGATCTGCTCGCTGATCCGCCGGATCACCGCGGGCTGTCCGTCGCGGGTGGCGACCGAGGTCATCGCGATCAGGCTCTCGTCGTCCTCCCGCTCCTCCTCGCCGCTGTGCCCGCCGAGCTCCTCCAGGCCGGGGATGGGGTTGCCGTGCGGGCAGGTCGTGGGGTTGTCCAGCAGCAGGAGCAGCCGCCGCTCCACCGCCTCGGACATGACGTGCTCCCAGCGGCAGGCCTCGGAGTGGACCTCCTCCCAGGGCAGCCCGATCACGTTCACCAGCAGGCACTCGGCGAGCCGGTGCTTGCGCATCACCCGCACTGCCAGGTCACGGCCGGATCTGGTCAGGGCCAGATGGCGGTCGCCCTCGACCCTCAGCAGTCCGTCGCGTTCCATTCGGGCGACCGTCTGGCTGACGGTTGGCCCGCTCTGGGAGAGTCGTTCGGCGATGCGCGCGCGCAGCGGAACGATCCCCTCCTCTTCAAGCTCGAACACCGTGCGGAGATACATCTCCGTGGTGTCGATCAGGCCGTGTGAGGTCAAGGTTCCTCCAGTCTCTACTACGAGTTTACGTGTTCGGCCACCCTCCAGATGCCCGAGTGCCAGAGCTGAGTGAAGCGATTTGCGGGCAGGTCATATTCCACTCAACTACAAAGGGCCGCCCCGCGGGGCGGCCCTTGTGACTTTCGTTACAAGGAACGGTGTCCGGCGACCTCGGTGATCGGCCGCGTGCCGGGTCCGGTGTACCTGGCGCTGGGGCGCACGAGGCGCCCGGTGCGCTTCTGCTCCAGGATGTGCGCGGCCCAGCCGGCGGTGCGGCCGCAGGTGAACATCGCCGGCATCATCGCGGTCGGGACCTCGGCGAAGTCGAGGATCACCGCGGCCCAGAACTCCACGTTCGTCTCGATCGGACGGTCGGGACGGCGCGCGCGCAGCTCCTCCAGGGCGGCGTCCTCCAGCGCCTTGGCCGCCTCGTAGCGGGTGGCGCCCAGCTCCCTGGCGGTGCGGCGCAGCACCCGGGCGCGCGGGTCCTCGGCGCGGTAGACGCGGTGCCCGAATCCCATGAGCCGCTCCCCGCCGTCGAGGATGCCGGTGACGACCTTGCGGGCGTCGCCGATCTGCTCGACCCGCTCGATCATCGGCAGGACGCGGGCGGGGGCGCCGCCGTGCAGGGGCCCCGACATCGCGCCGACCGCGCCGGAGACGGCGGCCGCCACGTCGGCGCCGGTGGAGGCGATCACCCGTCCGGTGAAGGTGGAGGCGTTCATGCCGTGCTCGGCGGCCGAGACCCAGTAGGCGTCGATCGCCTGGACGTGCCTGGGGTCGGGTTCGCCGCGCCAGCGGACCATGAACTGCTCGGTGACGGTCTCCGCCTCGTCGATGCGCGACTGCGGCACTGCGGGCACGCCCAGGCCGCGGGCGCTCTGGGCGGCGAAGGACAGCGCCTGCGCCGAGACGCGGGCCAGGTCGGCGCGCGCCTCCTCATCGGAGATGTCCAGCAGCGGGCGCATGCCGTAGACGGTGGCCAGGGTCGGCAGCGACGCCTGCACGTCGACCCGGACGTCGCCGGAGCGCACGGGCAGCAGGTGGGGCTCGGCGGGGGCGAGGCCGGGGTCGAAGGAGTCGTCCACCAGCAGGCCCCAGACCCGCCCGAAGGAGACCTTCCCCACCAGGTCCTCGATGTCCACGCCGCGGTAGCGCAGCGCGCCGCCCTCCTTGTCCGGCTCGGCGATCTCGGTCTCGAACGCCACGACTCCTTCGAGTCCGGGCTTGAACTCAGACATGCGGCCTGCCTTTCGGTTCCCCTGAGGTCGGTTGCCGTGCCATTGAACCGTGCTCGGTTACCGACCAGTACCCCCGGGGAGCACATCGCACCCCGGAGCGGATGGGAAGCTGGACGACTGTGGATCGTCTTCCCGCTGACCCCGCCGGCTTGAGAATCTCATACGACAGGGGGGCGCTCACCGAAGAATCCGCTCCCGCCGAGCCGTTCACCCTGTTCGCCCACTGGTTCGCGGACGCGGTGGACGCCGGACTGCCCGATCCCAACGCCATGGTCCTGGCCACCTCCTCGGCGGACGGCAGGCCGCGCGCCCGCACCGTGCTGCTCAAGGGGTTCGGGGAGGAGGGTTTCCGGTTCTTCACCAACCACACCTCCCGCAAGGGCGCGGACCTGGCCGAGAACCCCTGGGCGAGCCTGCTCTTCCCCTGGCACCCGCTCCAGCGCCAGGTGATCGTCATGGGCCGGGCCGAGCGGCTGCCCCAGGAGGAGAGCGCCGCCTACTTCCGCTCCCGCCCCTACGGCTCCCAGCTGGGCGCCTGGGCGTCGCGCCAGTCCTCGGTGATCGCCGACCGCGGGGAACTGGAGAATCGGTTCTCCGAATTGACGGAGAGATGGCCAAAACCGGACAGTGTCCCTGTTCCAACATTTTGGGGGGGATATCTGGTGATTCCTGACTCGATCGAGTTCTGGCAGGGACGGCCCGACCGGCTGCACGACCGGCTGCGCTACACCCGCGAGCACAGCCCGGCCGGATCCTGGCTGCGGGAGCGCCTCGCCCCATGAGCAAGAGGCTGCTGCTCGACACCACCCCCCTGCGCAACCCCGCCTACCGCCGCCTGTGGATCGGCCAGGGCGTCTCCTTCACCGGGTTCCAGGTCACCTCCGTCGCCGTCCCCGTGCAGATCTACCAGCTCACCGACTCCTCGTTCTGGGTCGGCGTGCTGGGCATGGTCAACCTGGTGCCGCTCGTCGTCTTCGGGCTGTGGGGCGGCGCCATCGCCGACCACATGGACCGGCGCAGGCTGCTCCTGTCCTCCTCGCTGCTGACCTGGGTCGCCACCATCGTCCTGTTCGCCCAGGCCGTCCTCGGCCTGGACTCGCTCTGGCTGATCATGGCCGTGGTGGCGCTCCAGGCGACGGGCTTCGCCATCTCCTCGCCGACCCGCGGCGCGATCCTGCCACGGCTCTTCAGCGCCGAGGAGGTGCCGGCCGCCAACACCCTCACCTACACCCTCACCCAGGCCGCCACCCTCGGCGGACCGCTGCTGGCCGGGCTCATCCTGGCCCGCTGGGACTACGCCTGGGCCTACGGCCTGGACGCCGTCCTGTTCACCGTCATGCTCTGGGCCGCCTTCCGGCTGCCGCCCATCCCCCCGCTGGGCGGCGAGGAGACGCAGGGCGCCCCCGGCCTGCGCTCGGTCCTCGACGGACTGCGCTTCCTGTGGACCCAGCCGGTCCTGCTCATGTCGTTCGTCGTCGACATCATCGCGATGGGCGTGGCGATGCCCCGCGCCCTCTTCCCCGAACTGGCCGACACCCGGTTCGGCGGCGAGTCGGCGGTCGGCTGGCTGTTCGCCGCCATCGGCATCGGCGCCGTCCTCGGCGGCCTGTTCTCCGGCTGGATCGGCAGGGTCAGACGGCAGGGCCTCGCCCTGATCGTCTCCATCGTCGTGTGGGGCCTGGCGGTCGCGGTCGCCGGATTCCAGCACTCCCTGTGGGCGGCGGTGGCGCTGCTGGCCGTCGGCGGCGCGGCCGGCCTGGTCTCCGCCGTCTTCCGGCAGACCATCCTGCAGACCTACGCGCCGGATGAGATGCGCGGCCGGATCCAGGGCGTGTTCATCGTGGTCGTCGCCGGCGGCCCGCGCCTGGGAGACCTGCGCGCCGGGATCATGGCCGTCGCGTTCGGCGCCGGCGTCTCCTGGATCTTCGGCGGCCTGGCCTGCGCCGTGCTCGTCGTCCTCGTGGGCGCCGCCTCCCCCGCCCTGCTGCGCTACCGACCCGCCGTCTCGGATCCCGGACCGAGCGGCCGATCTTCCGCCCAGGTCACATAAGCTTTCCTTCCGTGAGCGACATCGTCATCCCCGAAGAGATCAAGCCGGCCGACGGACGCTTCGGCTGCGGGCCCTCCAAGGTGCGGGCCGAGCAGCTGCGGGCGCTGTACGAGTCCGGCAGCACCTACCTGGGCACCTCGCACCGGCAGAAGCCGGTCAAGTCGCTGTTCGGCCGGATCCGCTCCGGTCTGGGAGAGCTGTTCTCCCTGCCGTCCGGGTACGAGGTCCTGATCAGCAACGGCGGCACCACCGCCTTCTGGGACGCCGCCGCCTTCGGCCTCGTGCGCCAGAAGTCGCAGCACGCCACCTTCGGCGAGTTCTCCTCCAAGTTCGCCAAGGTCGTCTCCGGCGCCCCGTGGCTGGACGAGCCGACCAAGGTCTCCGCCGAGCCCGGCTCCCACCCGGTGCCGGTCGCCGAGGAGGGCGTGGACGTCTACGCGCTCCCCCACAACGAGACGTCCACCGGCGTCGCGATGCCGATCAAGCGCGTCGTCGAGGACGACTCGCTGGTCATGGTCGACGCCACCTCCGGGGCCGGCGGTCTGCCCGTCGACGTCTCCGAGACCGACGTCTACTACTTCGCCCCGCAGAAGTGCTTCGCCGCCGACGGCGGCCTGTGGGTCGCCCTCGTCTCGCCCAAGGCGCTCGCCCGGATCGACGAGATCGCCTCCTCCGGCCGCTACATCCCGGAGTTCTTCAACCTCACGACCGTGGTGGACAACTCCTCCAAGGACCAGACGTACAACACCCCGGCCGTGGCCACCGCGCTGCTGTTCGCCGAGCAGATCGAGTGGATGAACAAGAACGGCGGCCTGGCCTGGACCACCGGCCGCACCGCCGACTCCTCCTCCCGGCTGTACTCCTGGGCCGAGAAGTCCGAGGTCGCCTCCCCGTTCGTGACCGACCCGGCGCAGCGCTCCCAGGTCGTCGGCACGATCGACTTCACCGAGGGCGTCGACGCCGCCGCGATCGCCAAGACGCTGCGCGCCAACGGCATCGTCGACACCGAGCCGTACCGCAAGCTGGGCCGCAACCAGCTCCGCGTCGGCATGTTCCCGGCGATCGACCCCGCCGACGTCGAGGCGCTCACCGCCTGCGTCGACTACGTCATCGAGCGCCTGTAGAGGTGAGCCGGAACACCACGGGCCCGGTCCGGGCATTCCGCCCTCGGCAATAGGCTCAGGACCGTGTACCGTCCCACCCGCTGGCTGCTGCCGACCATCCTGATCCTGCTCGTGGTGGCCGTGATCGTGGGTACGTTGCTGCAGTGAACCCGATGACCCCGCTGCTGCTCGCCGCCGCGCTCCCCCTGGGAGGCGGCGGCGACGCGCAGGTGGCCTTCACCCTCCGGGACCCGGCGATCACCGAATCCTCCGGGCTGGCGGCCTCCACCCGGCATCCGGGCATCGTCTACACCCACAACGACTCCGGCGGGGCGCCGCGGATCTACGCCGTGGACTCCGCCACGGGCCGCACCAAGGCGGTCTTCACCATCGCCGGGGCCGCCGCCCGCGACTGGGAGGGCATCGCCCTCGGCCGCGACGAGGCGGGACGGCCCGCCCTCTACATCGCCGACATCGGCGACAACATGAAGGGCGCGTGGCCGTACGTGACGGTCTACCGGGTGCGCGAGCCGGCCAAGGTCACCTCGCAGACCCTCCAGGCCACCGCCTTCCAGTTCGTCTACTCCGACGGGGCGCGCGACGCCGAGTCCATCCTCATCGACCCGCGGGACAACCGGCTCTACATCGCCTCCAAGACCTTCCTGTCCGGACGGCTCTACCGGGCGCCGCGCAAGCTCAGCACCGGCCGGAAGAACGTGCTCGAACCCATCGCCTCGGCGCACTCCTTCGCCACCGACGCCGCCTACGCGCCCGACGGCAGCTCGTTCGTGATCCGCGGCTACGGCTCCGCGACGCTCTACCGCGCGCCGGACGAGCGGATCACCACGCTGTCGCTGCCGACGCAGGAGCAGGGCGAGGGGATCACCTACACCCCCGACGGGCGATCGCTGCTGATCAGTTCCGAGGGCGACGACCGCAAGGTCTGGCGGGTGCCGCTCCCCGCCGAGGCGCTGCCCTCCCCCGCGCCCTCCGCCCGCGCCGACCGCGGCGCGCGGGACTCCTCGAAGAGCGCTGATAACGAAACAGACAGATCTGGAACTAAAAACCGCATCGGGTTGTTCGTCGTCGTGGGTGCGGTAGCGGCGGCGGTCGCCTACAGCCGCAGACGAAAGTGAGTGGAGCGTGTCACTATTCCTCCTGTGGACCACGAGCTCGTCGGCCTGAGGGCTGAGGGCAGACGCCCCCCGGGCGGCGCTCCCTTCGCCCTGCTGGCCCTCGCCCTTGCGCTCATCCCGCTCCGCCCTGCCTGGCTGTGGGCGGCACTCGTCCTCGGCTGCGCCGCGCTGCCCCTGGTCACCCCGGGGCACCGGCCCGGGCCCCGCTGGCGGCTGTCGGCGGCGGGCCTGGAACTGGTCGGCCGCGACGGCCGGATCGAGCAGGACTACGCGCTCGGCCGGATCCAGGAACTGTCGATCAGCGCCAACGAACTGGTGCTGACCGTCCACCACAAGTTCGGCACCACCCAGCTGGGGACGCTGCCGGAGATGGGTTTCGAGCCGCACGCGTTCTTCGTCACCGCGCGCCGGCTCGGTGTGGTGATCCGGGTCGTCGACGCCGACTTCGCGCCCGACCCCGATGAGGAGCAGGACTACCTGGACGTCGAGGCCGCGCTGATGGCGGCGGTCGTCGAGCCCGCCGCCACGTCGGGGGAGCCGGTGGTCCTCACCTCGCAGGTGCACCGCGTCGCCCGGCTGCGGCTGGCCCTGCTGGGCGGCACCGCCGTGGTCCTGGCCTGGCTGATGGTCGTGGTGTCGGCGGTGCAGGGCACCCACACCCTCGCCTCCCGGTTCGGGGCCGGGCTGTGGGCGCTGGCCGGCTCGGCGGTGCTGCTGGCGGTGGGGCGCCCGCGGCGCCCCCCCCCCCCCGGGGGCGGGG
>JAFACJ010001158.1 GCA_023425615.1 Actinomycetes bacterium | reverse complement strand
CGCCCGGGGCGACGGCTGTGCACGCCGACGCTCCCGTGGCGAAGGCCGCCGACACGCCGGAGGCCGAGACGGCGGAGCCCGAGCCCGCCGCCGAGGCCGAGCCCGTGGCGGAGCCTGAGCCCGTGGCGGAGGCCGAGCCCGTGGTGGAGCCTGAGACTGCCGCCGAGGCGGAGCCCGTGGTGGAGCCTGAGCCTGCGGCGGAGCCCGAGATCAAGGCGGAGGCACCGGTCGAGCCGGAACCGGAGACCGAGGCCGCGGCCGAGACCGAGCCCGTGGTCGAGCCCGTCTCCGAGCCTGCCGCCGAACCCGAGCCCGTCGCCGAGACGGAGCCCGTCGCCGAGACGGAGCCCGTCTCCGAGCCCGAGCCCGTCGCCGAGACCGCGTCCCCGGCGGAGCCCGCCGCGGACCCCGAGCCCGTCGCCGAGGCGGAGGAGCGGGTCGAGGACGCCGGGCCCGAGCAGGACGCGCCGGTGAAGACCGCCAAGGGCGAGGGATGACCGCACCGGATTCCCGGCCGCCGAAGAAGAAGCCGCCAGAGCGCCACCACCGCCACCGCGACGTGCAAGGCGGCTGGTTGCGCCCGGCGGTGTTCGGGGCGATGGACGGGCTGGTCTCGAACTTCGCGCTGATCGCGGGTCTGGCCGGCGGCCAGGCCGACCGCAAGGTCGTGATCCTGGCGGGCCTGGCGGGCCTGGCGTCCGGCGCGTTCTCGATGGGCGCGGGCGAGTACGTCTCGGTCGCCTCCCAGTCGGAGCTGGCCGAGGCGGAGATCGAGGTGGAGCGCCGGGAGCTGGAGCGGCACCCGGCGGCCGAGCGGGCCGAGCTGGCCGCGCTCTACGAGGAGCGCGGGCTCAGCCCGGAACTGGCGGCCGAGGTCGCCGAGGCGCTGCACCGCGATCCGAAGGAGGCGCTGGAGGTGCACACCCGCGAGGAGCTGGGTGTCGTGCCGGGCGAGCTGCCCTCCCCGGTGCTGGCGGCGCTCTCCTCGTTCGCCTCCTTCAGCGTGGGCGCGGTGCTGCCGGTGCTGCCCTACCTGCTGGGCGCCTCGTCCCTGTGGCCGGCGGCGATCGTCGCGGCGGTCGGCCTGTTCTCTGCGGGCGCGCTGGTCTCCCGGGTCACCGCGCGCCCCTGGTGGTTCAGCGGCCTGCGCCAGTTCACGTTCGGCGCCACGGCGGCTCTTCTCACCTACGGCATAGGCGCCCTTATCGGCGTCAGTGGCCTATAAGCTCACCGCGACGGAAATTCGCACGGAGGAACGGTGGGCGGCATGAGCTCGCAGGCCAAGACCCGAGCCAAGGGCGAGGGTGAGTTCTGGCCGGAGGACGACGGTGAGCTGCCCAAGGGCAAGATCCTGATCGGGACGCTGCTGGCCCTGCTGCTGCTCATCGGCGGCGGGATCTGGTTCCTGATCCAGAAGGACGACGCGGGCGCCGAGATCCCGGCCGGCAGCCATATGCCGGATGTGTACGTCCCGCAGGACACCGACCAGGAGTCCTCGAAGCTGGCGCTGCGCTCGGCGGACGTCCGCGCCTTCACCGAGGGCGAGGTGTTCGGCGACTACAAGGACGTCACGTACCGCAAGTACTCCTTCACGCTGGTCAAGAGCGAGGTCTCGACCAACTGCGTGATGGCGGCCTGGGGCGACCTGCTGCTGCAGACCCTGCGGCGCGGTGAGTGCAGCCAGGTGGCGCGCGGCGCCTATGTGTCGAAGGACAAGCTGTACGCCGGTGTCTTCGTGGCGATCAACATGGTCGACGCCAAGAGCGCGCAGCAGGTGCTGAACGCGCTGGACCCGTCGCTGAAGGGCGGTTTCGTGCGGCCCCTGGCGATCCCCGGCGTGAAGGACTTCGGCAGCGGCTTCACCGCCGCCTACTCCCAGGCCATCGGGCACTACGTGATCATGAGCTGGGTGGGCCGCAGCGGCGGTGAGCAGCCCCAGGCCATGAACGAACTGATCGACAGCAGCCTGGCGGTCCAGAAGCCCGAGGACTTCGCCTGGGGGCGGCTGGTCCAGCTCGATCCGCGATGACGCAGGAGCGCGCCCGCCCGCAGGCGCCGAAGGGGCGGAAGAAGAACAACAGGTCGCAGGTCTTCTTCGCCGCGGCGGGGGCGGGCGCCGCCCTGGTGGTGGTGCTCGTCCTCGTGCTGGTGGTCATGTGGCCGAAACCGGGCGCGCGTCCGGGCCAGGAGGAGACGGTGGCGATGAGCCGTCCCGGTGAGACGGGGCTGGCGCCGTCCAGTTACTCCTCCTCGCCGTCCACGCAGGTCTTCTCGGCGATCGCCGACCGGGAGAAGGACCCCGCGCCGCTGGCCGCGGATGAGATGTTCCCCAAGAAGGACACCCTGCGGGACGAGGTGTCCGGCGCCGAGCCTGCGCTGCGCCTTGCGGTGCTGGACGACGACTGCGGGAAGGCGGTCTGGGGCCGGGGCCTGGGCGGGACCCTGCAGGACGGGGGCTGCACCCAGGCGGTCCGCGGCCTGTACACCGACGAGAAGAAGGGCTTCCGGGTCCTGGTCGCGGTCTACAACCTGCGGGACGAGGAGGCGGCTGACCGCGCGGTCGAGGCGTTCGGCGCCGGTTCGGGCGGGTTCGTCAAACTTCCGAATAAAACCCCGAAGGGGTTCGGGGAGGGCTTCAGCCTCGCCCGCGGTCTGGCGATGGGCCACTACGCGCTGATCACCTGGGCCGACCGCACCGACGGCAAGGGCGCGGGCACCAACAGCTCACTGCTGTCGCTGGTGGTGACGGCGGC
>JAFACJ010001135.1 GCA_023425615.1 Actinomycetes bacterium | reverse complement strand
GCATGGAATCGAGATTATAATCTTCCGCGGAACTGAGCGAAATAAGCGTCGAGGATTCCACAATCTGCACGTTTTCGGTGATAGAATTCACCATATCACCCGTCCGATCAATGAGGAGAACTAATGGCCGACCGTGACACGCTCCGCCTGCCGGCGCTAGAGGTTCGGCAAGGTTCTCGTCGTATCTACTGCTTCGCAGTGGATGGGAAAAGGGTCCATGAGTTCGCTGCTATATCGCGAATCAAGCGCGATGACAACGAACAACTCCACGGATATCAGCGCCCCGAGGTCGCCTCTCATATTCGGTCGATCCAGCGTTACTTGGAGTCGGAAGGTGCGATGCTCCCAAACGCGATCGTTCTGGCCTTCGACAGCCGAGTGAAGTTCGAACCTCTCGTACCAGAGCAGGGCCATCCCTATTCCACGCCGGGTGAATTGGTCATCCCGATTGACGAGACCCTCAGCGAGAACGAGAAACCGGCCTGGCTCGTTGATGGTCAACAGCGCAGCGCCGCGATTCGGGAAGCCGACGTCGGTGAGTTCCCCGTAGCCGCAGTCGCATTCATCGCTGACGACGAGGCCGAGCAGCGCGCTCAGTTCATCCTGGTCAATAACACCAAGCCTTTGCCCAAGGGCTTGATCCACGAACTCCTGCCTGATACCACCGCCCACCTGCCCCAGGCATACGCTCGCCGGCAACTTCCCGCAATAATCATGACTCGCCTGAACGGCACTATCGGCGGCCCCTTCTACCGGGCTATCGCCACCCCCACCTCGCCGGATGGCTACATCAAGGACAACAGCATCCTCCGAATGATCGAGCACAGTCTCTACGAAGGCGCGCTCTACCAGTACCGCAACCCAGAGGACGGTACTGGCGACATCGACCAGATGCTCCTACACCTGAACACCTACTGGCGACTCGTCAAGGGCGTCTTTCCTGAAGCCTGGGAACTCCCGCCCCGTCTCTCCCGCCTCACCCACGGTGTCGGTATCCAGGCCATGGGCTTCCTCATGGATCACCTCACCGAAGACCTTGCTCCCAGTGAAATCGAAAGTGTTGTCACCGACGCCCTCAAACGCATCGAACGGGCGGCGGCTTGGACCAGCGGCACGTGGTCCTTCGGCCCGGACGAGATCCGGAAGTGGAACAGTTTCCAGAACACTCCGAACGACGTCCGTACCCTTACTACGGGTCTTCTCCGCCTGATCAACCAGGAACGCCTCTTCTAACTTGAGTCCTTGCACGGTAGGTGTCAAGTCAAGTGCGACAGGGGTCTGTCGGTGTGATCGCTAGGCGGCCTCGCGGGCGGGTGGTGTGGCCTTGGCCTGGGCGTCATCGGGTTGGTTGATGAAGGCCGCCGTTGGGATCTTGGGCAGTTCGGGCGTGCGGGTGAAGCGGTGCGGGTTGGCGACGCGGAACCGTTCGATGGTCTGCGCGCGTTTGTCCTGGATGGGCTTGTGCCGTTCCCATATGGACCGAGAATGCCGTGTGCAGCCCGATCCCGGAATGGTAGTGCTGGTGGTTGTAGTACTCGAAGAAGTGGTGGCAGAAGGTTTCCGCCTCGTCGAATGAGGCGAACTTCTCCGGGAATGCGGGGCAGTATTTGAGTGTCTTGAACTGGGCTTCGCTGTAGGGGTTGTCGTTGCTGACCTTCGGTCGGGAGTGGGACTTGACGATGCCCAGGTCGATGAGCAGTTCGGTCACCGGTCGGGAGGTCATCGAGGTGCCGTTGTCGGAGTGGATGGTGCGGGGAGCGATACTGCCGTTGGCGGTGATGGAGTTCTCCATGAACCGCTCGGCGAGTTCTCCGGACTCACGCAGATGGATCTCCCAGTGCACGATGCAGCGGGAGAAGATGTCGAGCATCACATATAGTTCGTAGAACTGCCGGCCGGCTGGGCCGTGCAGTTTCGTGATGTCCCAGCTCCAGATCTCGTTGGGTGAGTAGGCGGCCAGGTAGGGCTTCTTGCGGGCCTCGTGCCGGGCCTGGGCCCGGCGCTCGCGGACCTGGTCGCGAGCCCGCAGTTGGCGGTACATCGTCGATACAGATGCCAGGTAGATGCCCTCGTCCAGCAGCGTGGCCCACACCTGGCGGGGTGCTTTGTCGGCGAACCGCGGACTGTTGAGAACGGCCATCAATTCTTGTCGTTCGGCTTCGGTCAGCGCGTTCGGTGGAATCGGCCGAGGCGGGGATTCGCGTTCGCCGACCGGGTGCAGGCTGCGGTAGTAACTGCCGCGCGGCACGCCCGTCAGCGTGCAGCATCGGGAAATCGGCAAATGCCCGGACAGCAGTTCCAGCGTTTCGCGGCGGCACGTGTTCACGAGTTCTCGTTGTCCGCTCTCTCGGACATGAGTTCCAAGAGAGCGAAACCTTTTCCCATGATCTCCAGGGCTGCCTCGGTCTGTGCCAGTTTCTTCTCGGCACGTTCCTTCTGCCGGGCCAGCTTCTCGTTCTCCTTGCGCAGCCGCTCAAGCTCCAGCAGTTCGGGTGACTTTCCCGTGCGTGGTGCGGTGGCCGGGCCGGAAGCCGTCAACTCGCCCGAATCACGCTGCCGCCGCCACAACTGGATGCTGGAGTCATAAAGACCTTCCCTGCGTAGCAGTGCGCCCTTCTCACCCTGCGCGGCCGCGTCGTATTCCTCGACCATCCGCAGCTTGTAGTCGGCCGTGAAGTGCCGCCGCTTCGGCCGGCCGGCCCGCGGCCCCTCACCGCTGGGAAGGTCATGGTTGCTCATCGTCACTTGCTCGTACCCGATCTCGACCTGATCATGTCAGTTTGTGAACTTCATCCCCTTCTGTCTCACTTGAGCTTGGCACAGAGGACGGTCACACCCGCACGGCCTTTCCCCCTGAACCCCCACGCGATCTCTGGACTCAGACCGTGCACCACGTCGGACGACCCCGCAACCGCAACCCCGAACAACGCCACCGCACCTACCTCGCGCCGCCAAGCGCACTCGACGCAGTAACTACCGTGAACGACGTCCTCCCGCAGAGGCCAGACCTTAGGGCCAATGCGTGTTCAGATCATGAGACCGAGTAGCTGGAGGCCGTGGTCGGGGTGGGTGTGGTAGTGGTCGGTGGCGGCGGCGTGGTTGGTCCAGCCGATTGTGCGGGCCAGGCCGATGGCGAGGTTGCGGAAGGTGGCCATGGCTCGGGGTGTGGTTCCGGTCCGGATCTTTGAGGCGTCTTCGCGGTAGGTGACGTCGCGGACGTGGTGCAGGGCTTCGATGGACCAGTGGCCGCGGATGAGGGCGGCGAGCCGGGCGGGGCCGGCCTGGCGGGGGGTGAGGCTGGTGACGGCGTAGATCGTTTTGATCGTGGTCTTGCCGGTCCTGTGGTCGGTGCGGCGGCGTTTGACCTGGATGGCCTGGGTCGCGTGGGGGAACATCGGTCCGGGTTGGACGGTGCAGACCTTCAGCCTGCGGATCTCGTGGCGGCCGTGCTCTTGGCCGGCGGTGCGCTCTCCCAGGGGGACGTCTTTCCAGGGCAGTCCTTTGAGTTGGCGGTGTAGGCCTGGCTGGTTGCCTTTGACGATGAACATGTAGTCGGCGCCGGCGGCGATGAGGTGGCGGGCGTGGTCGGTCTGGGTGTGCAGGGCGTCGGCCGTGGTGACCTTCCCTGCCAGGTCGAGCGGGGCGAGCAGGGGCGTGAAGGCGGGGATCTCGCCTCTCTTGGCCTCGATCTGGCGTTGGGCGATGACGGCCTGGTCGTGGTGGGAGACGGCGGCGAGCGGATGCACTGTGCCGTCTGCGGTGCGGCTGCCGCGCAGGGTCTTGCCCGTCGACCGCGATGGCGGTCGGCGGGGCGTTGTCGGGCTGCTCGGCGGTCAGGCGGGCGAGGTAGCCGCCCGCCGCGTCGTCCAGAGCGTCCGCGTCCAGGCGGGCCAGCAGCCGGCCCAGTGTGCTGGCCGCCGGTAGATCCGCGCCCGGCCGCAGTCCCACCGCGGCCAGGAGTTCGGGGTCGCAGCCCGCGATGAACCTGGTGATGCGCGTGAGGGAGGTCGCTCCGCCGAGTACCGCCAGCAGGCACAACGCCAGCAGCGGGCCGAGTCGGTAGCGGTGGCCCCGACGATGGCGCGGGTCGGGCAGGGCATCCAGCAGGTCCGCGAGGGCGGGCAGGTCGGGGAGTTCTTCGGGCGGGCAGGGCAGCACGACGTCCTCGCGGTGGCGCACGAGGGCGTCGATCGGGGAAGATGGCACGCGAACGCGGCCCCTGTTCATGATCGACTGGCTTAGGCACCAAAGATCATCGGGGGTCGCGTTCGTCGTTCGCCCACCGGGACGCCTTCACGCCCCGCCCCAGCTCAGCGACCCGGCCGTCCCACCTCACGAGAACGCATCAGCCCTGCTCTTCACCGCTTCCATGGCCTTCACCCCGATTTCGAAGGGCTCGGCACTCTCTTTTCCCGCCCCGAAAGACGGCTGAGTAACGACGCCGCAGGCTTCGCTTCATGCTACGGACCGCATCTTCGCTCCCCCTTTGAAAGGGCTTTTGACGCTGGGCTTCGACCCCGCCCGTTTCCAGACGAAGCCGCCAGCCTGCTACCGAGCTTCCTGGCAACTACCCGGACCGGACTTCCACCGGCAAGCGACGACGAGCTTACGAACAACAAGATCAGCCGCTCATCGCGGCATCACCTCCGTTCTGCTGGGCGCACGAAATGAGCTCAGTGGGGTTAGGCGATTAGAGCTGTTCGACCATAGGAACGTTGTCGCAACGCCGCTGCTCCCAGGCACCGACTTTGTTACAGACAAATAGTAGAAGTGTTGACCGGGTCTGGCGAAGGCGAAGGCGGTTCTGATCTTGGACCGGCCATGTGATTGTCAGCGTGACTCACGCTGCGTACAAACACGCTGCCCGAGCCTGCTATTGACCTTGCGCTACACGTTTTCATGACCACTTGGAGACTATTTAATTTCAATGAGCTTTACCCAGTCTGCCCGTAGCCGTCCCGCCTGGTCGCGTTTCGGTATAAATGAAACCATCCTTCCCTGAAGATCAAGTTCTTCACCACGCCCGGAAAGGCCTTCTAGCGCTACCGCAGGAAAGAATATTCCCTTAGAGTAGACAGGGTTACCTATGAACCCATAGGTGCCGAGCCACCGGACTATCTCTCCGTTCTGTACCTGTTCACCAATTTCTTGAGGCGGCGCTTCGGGGGCAAAGGCTTCAATGTTTTGGAGTAGGGCAGCACACTGATCGGCCACTTCGGTGCCAGCGGATGCGCGGGCCAGCTTCTTAAGATATGCGGGTAGGTATTCTGCACCTCGGCACATCTTAAAGTGATGGGCGCGGTCCGAAACCTTACGTATCAAATAGAGGCTTTGTCGATGGAACGGACTAGGGTCAAACC
>JAFACJ010001060.1 GCA_023425615.1 Actinomycetes bacterium | reverse complement strand
GTTCATCATCGTCGGAGGGCCGGGGACAGGTAAGAGCGTGCTCGCGCTCGAACTTCTCGGCGCACTCAGCGGACTCGGCAGCGCCACCGTCCACGCTTCGGGTAGCAACGCGTTCGCCGAGACCCTTCGCAAGCACGTCACCAACAGCCGGGAAAGCGTCGAGGATATCTTCACCTTCTTCCACCACCACCGAAGCCGCGAGCCCAACCAGCTGAACGTGCTGCTGTGCGACGAAGCCCATCGGCTCCGCAAGACCTCCAACCTGCAATACACCCGAGCAGAAGACCGTTCCGACGTCCCCCAAGTCCGCGAACTCATCCAGGCCGCCCGCGTCCCCGTCTTCTTCCTCGACCCTGACCAGGTCATCCGGCGCGACGAGGTCGGCACCCCGCAGAACATCACGCAGGCCGCCCTCGGCCTCGGCATCGCTCTGGAGAACATCCGCGTCATCCACCTGGACCGCCAGTTCCGGCACAGCCGTTGCCCCGACTATGTCGACTGGCTCGAAGATCTCCTCGGTTACCGGGCGGGTACCCCACGCCCCTGGAATCTCCACCAGCAGTACGAGTTGTACCTCGCCGAGTCTCCCCAGCTAATGGAGGAATACCTGCGACTGCAGCTTGCCCTTCAGCGCACCGCCCGCATCACCGCCGGCTACTGCTGGCCCTGGACCCACTCCCCCCTCCCCAACGGAGCCCTGGTCCACGACATCAAAATCGGAACTTGGAGCTACCCCTGGAACGCCTACACAGGCAATAAGAAGCGAGGCATCCCACCCAGCCGGGCCTGGGCCACTGATCCCGCTGGCTTCGAACAAGTCGGCTGCATCTACACCGCCCAAGGCTTCGACTGGGACTACAGCGGCGTCATCATCGGCCACGACTACACCTGGAACGACAACCATTGGCTGGCCCAGAAGAATAACGATCCCTCTACCTACGGCGCCAAGCGCCATGAGCACATACGCAACGTCTACCGCGTCCTCGCCACCCGCGGCCGTCGAGGAACCGTCCTCTACACCGAAGACCCAGCGACCAGGGCGCTACTGAAGAGTCTGCACATTCCCGCTGCCGGAGACGCCATCCACGCTCTTAAGCAGGAACATCCCAACCTGAAACCCAAGCCCCGTAGAGCCCCACCACGAGCACCTCAAAATAAAGCATTGTTTGAAATTCCGTGAATTTTGCCACAGTGAGCCTGATGAGAGTTTTCGGGGCTGCTGGGCAGACCTGTATGTAGTGGCCGACCGGCGGATGACCACTCAGTGGGCCTGGATCGTGAGTCCTGGAAAAAGATCGTGCCTTCGTCGGCGGGTCGGGAGGGTTGATCGCTGCCGGGATGTCGTGCCTGCCGGTTGAGGGTGTGAGCACTGCTTCATGAGGTCGCCGATGTCTCTCCCGCGAGGCTGCCTGTCGGGGGTGTCGCTGAGGGGAGCGATGGTGCGGTTGTTCGTGGGAGACAATTGGGCTGAGGCCCATCGCGATGTCGAGTCGATGGATGGCCTCGGGTCTAGTCCACCCCGAACAACCTGGCGATCAGCTCGGCGACCCGATCCAGCGTCCATCGCTGATCAGCCCACCCATGCGCAGCGGGAGTACGCGTACATGGCCCGTGCCCGCTGCTACGCCATGGCCGCCGACGACCTGGATGAGCTCTTGGCCCGTGCCCATGGGGTTCAGGAGGCACACAAGGAATTCATCGACCGACACGGCACCTGGCTGGGGCGGCTGGTCTTCACCTGAACGCAACCGGGCCGCATCCGTGGCCTCGAACCATCAGTCGCCACCTCCCCCGCACTCCCCGGAAGCACTGTGACCGCTCCTGACTCGATTTCCTTCGTCTCCTGGGCCACTCTGCTCGCCACAGGCCAGGCCGACGCGCAGCGCGGCTTCGCCAAGCTTGAGGAAGAAGCCGCGAAAGTCTCCTTCTACAGCGACCGGATCATCAGCGGCCCTCTCCAGACCCGCGGTTATGCCCGCGCCGTCCTCAACGAGGCGATCGGCCTGCACCAGACGACCGATGACCTCGACCAAGGCGTCGAAGCCCGCACGGACCGCCGACGCATCCTGGAGGACCCGGGCAAACGCATCCGGATCATCCTGCACGAAGACGCTTTCTACCAACGCGTCGGCAACCCCGCGGTGATGGCGGAGCAGATGCGCCACCTGGTGTCCCTGGTCATCGACAAGCCGGCCGCCCTGACGCTAGGCGTCCTGCCCCGTACCGCTTCCTACCACCCCTCCTTGGCCGGCGGTGGGTCGTCCTCTACGACAACCGCGCCCTCTGCCAGGAGACTCCCGTGGGTCTCCTGACCCTCACCCACCCGGAACTGGTCGACGAATGCCTGCGCCACCACGGATACCTCACCAGCCGCTCCCTGTACCGCGCCTCAGCGGTCGAGGTCATCAAACGGGCGCTTTCCCGCCGGCGGCAATACGACGTGAGCGAGAGCCGCATGTTGATGGACCTCAAAGCCACCTCGATCAGTAATGAGTCCGCATCGATGGGATCGGAGGCCACGAGCAGAGGCGGGTCCCGTGGACGGACCGGCCTGATCGGTCTGGGCCGGGCTGCTCGCTGCCGCCGCGAGCATCTGATGACGGCCCCGCACTCCCGGAACTCCGGCGAGGGGCCGACCCGGTTGACTTTGTCGCAAGCTTTGACGCAACATATTGCTACAAACCTTGCGTCAAAGGAGGAAGCGTGGCGGACAGTTCCATGCCGAACGCCGGACTGCGGCCGACGGACGTCAACTACACGAAGGTCTGGCTGTTGCAGCACGGTCTCGGCGATGGCCCGCCGACGCCGTTGCTGGTCGCGCGGCTGGCAGTGCGGTGGCGGGTGCGGCTCCTCGACAGCGTCCTGCAGGCAGTGCTGATCATCGGGGCGGCGCTGGCGCTGGCGTTCGGCGGTGTCGGATCGCGCCGGCCGGCGCCGGTACTGGCCCTGAGCGCGTTCATCATCGCCCTGGTGCTGGCACGGACGCTGCTCGACGCCTGGATACGGCGCGTCGACCGGCAGGCCGGGGCGGCGCTGACGCAGCGAGCCGCCCATGCGGTGCAGCCCGGCTGGCGGGCCCTGCTCGGACGGCCGTACGCCGTCTTGGTGGCAGGCACCTTCGCCGGCGCGTTCGCGCTGGGGGCGAGCGCGCTGGCCGTC
>JAFACJ010001051.1 GCA_023425615.1 Actinomycetes bacterium | reverse complement strand
TCTTCAGCGCCACCGAGGAGGAGCTGACCGCGGTGGACGGGGTCGGCCCGACCATCGCCCAGTCGATCATCGACTGGTGGCAGGTGGACTGGCACCGCGAGATCGTCGCCAAGTGGCGCGCGGCGGGGGTGCGGCTGGAGGACACCGCGGCGCAGGAGGGCCCCCGCACGCTGGAGGGCCTGAGCATCGTGGTGACCGGCTCACTGGAGGGCTTCAGCCGTGACACGGCGAAGGAGGCGATCCAGGAGCGCGGCGGGCGCGCCGCGGGCTCGGTGTCGAAGAAGACGTCGTTCGTGGTGGTGGGCGAGAACGCCGGATCCAAGCACGACAAGGCGCTGGAGCTGGGCGTGCCGATCCTGGACGAGGCGGGTTTCCGGGTCCTGCTGGAGCAGGGGCCGGATGTGGCCAGAACGGTAACGCTGCACCAGGAGTGACCGTTCCCTCGCACCAGGTGATGCCGGAAGTCCCGAACTCCTCCGCTGGAAGTCCCGAAGTCCCCCAAAGGTGATTTTCTTTGACGGTCAATCTGTAACAGAAAGTACGCATCCGGTTTCGTAAAGCTGAGCCAAAGCCGTACTCTCCTCATGAGCACCTGTGTGAACCCTCAACCTGGTGTGCCCCTGAGGAAGCTGAATGAAGGATCCGAAC
Organism: Actinomycetes bacterium; assembly: GCA_023425615.1. Taxonomy (GTDB): domain Bacteria; phylum Actinomycetota; class Actinomycetes; order Streptosporangiales; family Streptosporangiaceae; genus Actinocorallia. The sequence continues at coordinate 2,313 of JAFACJ010001051.1, read as the reverse complement.
AACACCCGGGACACCCGGCCCCGGGCCGGCTCGCCGCTGTGGATCTACCTGACCGCGGTCACCGTGATCGGCGCGGTGGCCCTCGCCGCGGCGCTGTCCGGGCTGACCTCCTCCAATCTGGAGGTGAACCTGGGCAATCCGGTGTTCTGGCTGCTGGCGGCCTTCGTCGTCTTCGGCGAGCTGAAACCGATCATCACGCCGGGCGCCACCGAGGACAACAGCGCCACCACCTCCACCACGTTCACCTTCGCCGCCCTGCTGTACGCGGGGCTCCCGCTGTCGGTGGCGCTGCAGTCCCTCGCGCTGGTGATCCGCGGTGTCTTCCGGCGCCAGTCCCCGCACCGCACCGCGTTCAACGTCGCCCAGTTCGCGCTGGCGCAGAGCGCGGCCGCGGCGGTCCTGTGGGTCTTCGGCATCTCCGCCCACCCCGACCGGGTCTGGGTGCCCGAGGGCGCCGACCTCGGTCCGGTGATGCTGGCCGGCATGGTCTCCTTCGCCGTCAACGACGTCCTGGTCGGCGGGGCGGTGGCGCTGCACGAGCGGGTGTCCCTGGCCCGGGTGCTGCGCTGGGACCTGGGCTACCAGGTGCTGGCGCATCTGGCGCTGCTGGGCCTCGCCCCGATCATGGTGGTGGCGATGGACCGTTCTCCGGCGTTCATGCCGCTGATCGTGCTGCCCTTCGTCGCGGTCTACCTCACCGCCTCGGCCTCCGTCCGGCGCGAGTACCAGGCGCTGCACGACGGGCTGACCGGGCTGCCCAACCGCAAACTGCTCATCACGCGCTCGCAGGAGGCGCTGGCCGCCGTCAGGCAGCGCGGCACGCGGGGCGAACGGCCGCGGAAGGTGGGGCTCTTCCTCATCGACCTGGACCGCTTCAAAGAGGTGAACGACACCCTGGGCCACGCCACGGGCGACCGGCTGCTGCAGATCATCGCCCACCGCCTGACGCACAGCGTCCGGCCCGGCGACCTGGTGGCGCGGCTGGGCGGCGATGAGTTCGCGGTGCTGCTGCCCTCGGTCCGCGACGTGCAGGCGGCGCGGGAGGTGGCGGTGCGGCTGCGCGCCGCCCTCAGCGAGCCGGTGCGCCTTGACGGCATGACCTTCGACCTGGAGGGCAGCGTCGGCATCGCGCTGTGCCCCGACCACGCGCCGGACTTCGAGCTGCTGCTGCAGCGCGCCGACGTCGCCATGTACGTGGCCAAGGAGAGCCGCTCGGGGGTGGAGATCTACAGCCCCGCCAGCGACCGCAACTCCCCGGCCCGTCTCGGCCTGCTGGGCGACCTGCGCCGCGGCATCGACCGCAGGGAGCTGGAGCTGCACTACCAGCCCAAGATCTGGCTGGTGGACGGGACGCTGGCCGGCATGGAGGGCCTGCTGCGCTGGCGGCACCCCGAGCGCGGGCTGATCGGCCCCGAGGAGTTCCTGCCGCTGGCCGAGCAGACCTATCTCATGAAGTCCATCACGCACTACGTGGTGCGCGAGGCGCTGGCGCAGTCGCACGCCTGGTGGCTGGCCGGGCTGCGGGTGCCGCTCACCGTCAACGTCTCGGGGCGCGATCTGCTGGACGGGCAGCTCGCCGAGACGATCACCGCGGAGCTGCTGAACCGCGAGCTGCCGCCCGAGGCGTTCGGCCTTGAGATCACCGAGCGGATCTTGATGAACGAGTCGGCGTACGCCTCCGAGACGGTGCGCACCCTGGCCGGCCTCGGCATCCCGCTCAGCCTCGATGACTTCGGGACCGGTTACTCCTCGCTGGTCAGGCTCAAGCGCCTGCCGGTACGGGAGGTGAAGATCGACGCGTCCTTCATCAGGCGGCTGGGGGAGTCGGGCGACGACGCGGTGATCGTCCGCTCGATCGTCGAGCTGGTCCGCACACTGGGGCTGCGGTCGGTGGCCGAGGGCGTGGAGAACGCCGAGATCGCCGCGTGGCTGCGGAAGATGGGCTGCGACATCGGCCAGGGCTGGCACTTCGGCCACCCGATGGAGAGCGCCGTGGCCACCGAATGGCTGCGCGGCAGACTACGCCGCGCACCCGAACCGGTGGTCTGACCACCGGTTCGGCGGGGCTCCCTCCGGTGGATGAGAGGTCGGCCCCCGGACGGGTTGGCCATAGGATGGAGGCGAATCCCAGTCGATCACTCCGAAACGGCTATCCCTATGTCCATCACCCGTGACGAGGTCGCGCACCTCGCTCGGCTGTCCCGGCTGGCGCTCGGCGAGGAGGAGCTCGATCACTTCGCCGTCCAGCTGGACGCGATCGTCTCCGCGGTCGCGCGGGTGCAGGAGGTGGCGGCCGAGGACATCCCGCCGACC
>JAFACJ010000979.1 GCA_023425615.1 Actinomycetes bacterium | reverse complement strand
CCCTGATCGACTGGATGGCGCGCTCCGTCGGGAGAAGGATCGTCTCCGTCGAGAGGCGGCCCGGCGGGGGCAGGCGCGAGGCATGGTTCGTCGACGCGGAGAAGGCGGACGGTACGCGGCTCGAACTGTTCCTGCGCTACGACCGCAGCAACGCCGACGAGACCGGCGATCCCTTCACCCTCCAGGACGAGGCGCGCTACTTCCTCGCACTTCAGGACACGGCCGTCCCGGTGCCGCGCATCCACGCCGTCCACCCCGAGGAGCAGGCCATCCTGGCCGAACGGGTGCCGGGCCAGGCCTGGTTCTCCCTGCTGCGGGACGAGGCGCAGCGGGTGGGCGTCGCCCGGGAGTTCATGGGCGTCCTCGCGGCGCTGCACGCCGTCGACCCCGGCGAGGTGCTCCCGTCCGGGCCCTCGCAGGAGAGAGACCTGCGCGACCTGGTGCACGCCGAGATCGACCGCTGGGAGGCGCTCTACCGGCGGGCCGAGGAGCCCGCCGAACCGCTCATCGAGCTGGGTCTGTCCTGGGTGCGGCGGAACGTCCCCGACGTGTCGGAGCCGCCGGTGATCGTCCAGGGGGACACCGGACCCGGCAATTTCCTGTACGCGGACGGCCGTGTCACGGCGGTGCTCGACTGGGAGCTGGCCCATCTGGGCGACCCGCACGACGACCTGGCCTGGGTGTCGGTGCGCGCGGTCCAGGAACCGTTCACGCATCTCCCCGACCGGCTCGCCGACTACGCGGCGGCGGCCGGGCGCACCCTGGACCTGGACCGGATCCGCTACTACCGCGTCCTCGCCGAGCTGCGCATCCTCATCCTCGGCCACGCCGGAGCGGGGAAGCACGACCCCCTCTCCGAGGTGGGCAACGGCCTGATCTACCGCATGCTGCACCGCCGCCTCTTCGTGGAGGCGCTGGCCGACGTGACCGGCACCGGGCTCGTCCCGCCGGAGCCGCTGCCCGCCGTGGAGGGCGAGAACGAGTGGCTGTACGAGGTGGCCCTCACCCAGCTCGCGAAGATCATCGTGCCGCGCAGCGAGGACCCCTTCGTCGTCCTGCGCAGCAAGGGCCTGGCGCGCATCCTGAAGTACCTGCGCGAGAGCGAGCGCCTCGCGGACGCCCGCCGCCTCGGGGAACTCGACGACCTCGAAGGCGTGCTGGGCGCCCGCCCGGACACCGTCGCCGACGGGCTCGCCCGCCTGTCGGACGGGCTGCGCGGCGGCGCGGTGGCGCTCTCCGCGGCCCTGCCCGTCCTCCACCGCTGGGTGCTCCGGGAGACCCAGGTGTGGCGTCCCGCGATGGGCGTCCTCGCGGACCGGCACTTCGACCCGCTGTCCTGACCTCCGTGACGGTCAGGGTCCTGGCGGGTCCTTCGGCCCTGGCGCACTTTCCCGGTCCCCGGAGCGCTCCTGGTCGGCGGCCAGCAGGCGGCGCAGCAGTTTGCCGGTCGGGGTGCGGCAGTTCGTCGGTGAACTCGATCGTGCGCGGGCACTTGTATCCCGCGAGATGCGCGCGGCAGTACGCGATGAGCGCGTCGGCGAGGGCGGGTCCCGCGGCGGCCGGGTCGGCGGGCTGGACGATCGCCCGCACCCGCCGGCCCATCTCGGGGTCGGGCGCGCCGACCACGGCCACGTCGGCGACGTCGGGGTGGACGGCGAGGACGTTCTCTATCTCCTGGGGGTAGACGTTGACGCCGCCGCTGAGGATGAGGTCGGTCCTGCGGTCCACCAGCCCGGCCGCGATCAGCGCGCGGGCGCCGCAGTCCCGGACGATGTAGGCGGCCTCCTCGGCGGTGAGGTGGTGGTTGACCGGCGTCCAGTACAGACCCAGCCGTCAGCCCCCGGTCGGACAGCAGGCGGGCCAGATGCACGGCTTCCTCCTGGATGAGAGGCGAGAGTACACATGGTTTACTAGGTTATCTACCATGGTGAAACGAGGAAGGGCACCACCGATTCACGCCGCGCGGAGTGATCGCACGGTAGATATCCTTGTTCACCAAGTCATCCCGGTCGCGAGGACGGCCGGAACGCATCAAAGGGGGGCTCATTCATGGCGCTACCGGAGTCCCGGGCGGCCCTCGGCCTGCCGGCCGACGACGTCCGCCCTCCCAAGACGGGTGAGCTGGTGGCCCGCCGGCTGCGGCGCATGGTCGTGGAGGGCTCGCTCACCGACAGCGACTTCCTGCCCAACGAGGCGGCGCTGATGGAGCACTTCAAGGTCTCCCGGCCCACCCTCCGAGAGGCGTTCCGGATCCTGGAGTCCGAGGGGCTGATCGAGCTGCGCCGCGGCTCGCGGACCGGGGCCAGGATCAGGGTGCCGGGACCGGAGGCGGTGGCACGTCCGGCGGCGCTGCTGCTCCAGCTCGGCAAGGCCACACTGGGCGACGTCTATGTGGCACGCAGCGCCATCGAGCCCCCGGCCGCCCGGCTGCTGGCGTTCAGCGGCGACGAGCGGCGCTACGCGGCGCTGGAGGAGGAGCTGGAGGCCCAGCGCGCCACCCTCGGCGACGCCGAGCGGTTCGCGGCGGGCAGCGCCCGCTTCCACCTGAGGCTGGTCGAGCTGTCGGGCAACCAGACGCTCGCGCTCATGGCGGGGATGATCCACGAGATCATCCTGCGGCAGACCCAGGCGTCCGTGCGGGCCAGCGAGGACGCCGGGGCGAGGGGAGGCAACTACCCCCGCGCGCTGCGCGCCTACGAGAAGCTGGCCGAACTGGTGCGCAAGGGCGACGGGGAGGGCGCCGAGGAGTTCTGGCACGGTCATCTGCAGCTGGCCGACGAGCTGGTGCTGGCCGGCAGCGAGGCGACACGGGTCATCGACATCCTCGAGTGAGCCGATTCGTCCAGGACAAAGTTAACTAAGTTAGTTAAAGTGGGTGCGTTCACTCTTCCGGCTTCCAGTGAAACGGAGCGCCCATGGAGTTCTCCACCCTCATCTACGAGG
>JAFACJ010000971.1 GCA_023425615.1 Actinomycetes bacterium | reverse complement strand
TGCGATGACCGTGCCGAGTGCCAGCAGCGAGGCCGCCAGTCCGGCGCCGTAGACCAGGACCAGGAGCACTCCGAACCAGGCTCGGCCCAGCGCTGCCGCGCCCAGCAGCACCACCACCGCTGACGGGATTGCGTGTCGTGGAACTGGCAGGTATCGGGCCTGGACCGCACGCGGCGATGATCCTCGCCGACCTCGGCGCGGACGTCGTGCGCGTCGAGCGGCCGGAGGGCACCCTCGACCTCACCGGCGGAGGCCCCGACCAGCTGCTGCGCGGGCGCCGGTCCGTCGCCGCCGACCTCAAGGGCCACGAGGGCCGGGACCTGGTACTGCGTCTGGTGGACAGGGCCGACGTGCTGATCGAGGGATTCCGGCCCGGCGTGGCCGAGCGCCTCGGCGTGGGACCCGAGGAGTGCCACCGGCGCAACCCCCGGCTGGTCTACGGCCGGATGACGGGATGGGGCGGGGAGGGGCCGATGGCGCGGCGCGCGGGGCACGACATCAACTACATCAGCCTGACCGGTGCGCTGCACGCGATCGGCCGGCGCGGTGAGCGGCCCGTGCCGCCGCTGAACCTCGTCGGTGACTTCGGCGGCGGCTCGATGTTCCTGCTGACCGGGATCCTCGCGGCGCTGTGGGAGCGGGAGCGCTCCGGCCTGGGCCAGGTCGTGGACGCGGCGATGGTCGACGGCACCAGCGTGCTGGCGCAGATGATGTGGGCGATGCTCGGGCAGGGCACCTGGTCGCCGGAACGCGGCACCAACCTGCTGGACGGCGCCGCCCCGTTCTACGACACCTACACCTGCCAGGACGGCCGCCACGTCGCGGTCGGGGCGATCGAGCCCCAGTTCTACCGGGAGCTGCTGGCGGGGCTCGGCCTGGACCCGGGCACCCTGCCCGACCAGCTGGACCGGTCGGGCTGGCCGGTGGTGCGCGAGCGGATCGCCGGGGTCTTCCTGACTCGGCCCCGCGACCACTGGGCTGAGGTCTTCGCCGACACCGATGCCTGCGTCACCCCCGTCCTGGCCCCGGACGAGGCGCCGGGACACCCTCACCTGTCCGCCCGCGGCACCCTGGTGCACCTGGACGGCGTCTGGCAGGCGGCACCCGCCCCGCGCTTCTCCCGCACCGCCCCCGGCACGCCGACCCCGCCCCGGAAGCCGGGCGCCGACACCGAGGCGGTCCTGGCGGACTGGGAGGCGTGAGGGCACCCGCGCCTGCACCTGCCGTGACCGATTTCCGGCGCGGATGCACGGCGAGCCGTCGCGTCATGCCGTCCCTAGGGGAGGGCCTTGAGGAGCCGTTCGGCCAGGACGGCCGCCGAGGCGGGGTTCTGGCCGGTGAACAGGTTGCGGTCGACCACCGTGTAGGGCTTCCACGCCTCGCCTTTGGTGAAGTCGACGCCAAGGTCGATGAGTTCGTCCTCCAGGAGCCAGCGGGCCTTCGGGCCGAGTCCCACCGCGTTCTCCTCCTCGTTGGTGAACGCGGTGATCCGGTAGCCGGCGAAGGGCGACGCGCCGCGGATCCTGGTGGCCAGCATCGCGGCCGGGGCATGGCAGACGATCGCGAGGGGCTTGCCGGAGGCGAGCGCCGCGGTCAGCAGCCGGCCTGCGTCCGCGTCGATGCAGAGGTCTTCCATCGGGCCGTGGCCGCCCGGGCAGTAGACGGCGTCGTAGTCCTCCAGGCGGGCGTCCGCGAGCCGGATCGGCCGCCGCATCTCCTCGGCGGCGCGGATGGTCGCCTCCAGATCGAGGGCGGTCCGGGCGCCGCCGGCCATCTCGGGGCGCAGGCTCATCATGTCCACGGTCGGGACCACCCCCTGGGGAGTGGCGACCACGATCTGGTGGCCTGCCTCGGTGAGCGCCTTGTACGGGGCGGCGAACTCCTCGGCCCAGTAGCCCGTCGCGTGCCTGGTGCCGTCCTTGAGCGTCCAGTAAGCCGCGCCGGTCAGCACGAAAAGCAGTTTCGCCATCGACGACCACCCCCGCCTTTGCTCGGCTATTACGGTCTGTATTGTGCAATTCGCTTGATGTGATGTATGTGCCCGGCCCGTGGGGCGATATGTCTCGGACACGGGCCGTGCACACACGTCGGCGCATCACACCTCGGGGGCTCCCGTCTCCTTCAGTTCGCCATCGGCCAGGCGCAGCCATCGGTTCACGCCGATCTCGTGCAGGAACCGCTCGTCGTGGCTGACCACCACGAAGGCGCCCTGGTAGGAGTTCAGGGCGCTCTCCAGCCAGCCCGTGCTGGCCAGGTCGAGGTTGTTCGTCGGCTCGTCCAGGAGCAGCAGGTGCGGGGCCGGTTCCGCGCACAGCACGCAGGCCAGGGTGGCGCGCAGCCGCTCGCCTCCGGAGAGCACCCCGACGGGCAGGTGGGCGCGGGATCCCCGGAAGAGGAAGCGGGCGAGCAGGTTCATCCGCTCGGCTTCCGGCCGCTTGGGTGCGTAGTCGGCGAAGTTCTCGGCGACCGTACGGTTCAGGTCCAGCAGGTCGAGGCGCTGCGAGAGGTAGGCGATACGGCCGTCGGCACGCTTGATCTCGCCGCTCCGCGGTGCCAGGTCGCCGTTGAGCAGACGCAGCAGTGTGCTCTTGCCGGCGCCGTTGGGGCCGGTCAGCGCGATGCGTTCCGGACCCCGGACGGTCAGGTCGACGCCGGGGGCGGCGAAGACGTCCTTGTCGCCGAGGTGCACGCGGAGCCGCTCGCCGAGGAACAGGGTGCGTCCGGCGGGCACGTTGGTGTCCGGTAGCTCCAGCGTGATGCGCTGCTCCTCGCGCAGCGCGCGTCCGGCCTCGTCCAGCCGGGCCTTCGCCTCGCTGACCCGGCCGGCGTGCATCTGGCCCGCCCGGCCCGCGGACTCCTGCGCGCCGCGCTTCATGTTGCCGGCGAAGATACGGGGCAGGCCGGCGTTCTTCAGGGTGCGGGCGGCGTTGCTCTGCCGGCGTTCTGCGCGCTCGCGGGCCTGCTGCATCTCCCGCCTTTCCCGCTTCAGCTCCTGCTTGGCGTTGCGGACGTTCTTCTCGGCGACTTCCTGTTCGGCACGCACGGCCTCCTCGTACTCGGTGAAGTTCCCGCCGTAGAAGCGCAGTTCGCCGCTGTCGAGTTCGGCGATGCGTTCCATGCGGTCGAGCAGGGCGCGGTCGTGGCTGACCAGGAGCAGGCAGCCGTTGAAGTCCTCCAGCACGTCGTAGAGCTTGTGCCGGGCGTCGAGGTCGAGGTTGTTGGTGGGCTCGTCGAGCAGCAGCACGTCGGGCCGCTTCAGCAGCTGGGCGGCGAGGCCGAGGGAGACGACCTGGCCGCCGCTGAGGGTGCCCAGGCCGCGATCCAGGGTGAGATCGGCCAGGCCGAGGCGGTCGAGCTGGGCGCGGGTGCGTTCCTCGATGTCCCAGTCGTCGCCGATGGCGGTGAAGTGCCGCTCGTCGACGTCCCCCGACTCCACGGCGTCGATGGCCTGGATGATCGCGGCGACGCCCAGCACCTCGGCGACCGTGAGGTCGCCGGTCAGGGGAAGGCTCTGCGGGAGGTGGCCGAGGGTGCCGGCCACGGAGATCGACCCGGCACCGGGCCGCAGCTCACCGGCGATGAGCTTGAGCAGCGTGCTCTTGCCGGTGCCGTTGGGCGCGACGAGGCCGGTGCGGCCGGAGCCGAGGGTGAAGGACAGGTCCTGGAAGACGGGGGTGTCGTCGGGCCAGGCGAAGGACAGGTTCGAGCAGACGACGGAGGCGTCGGACATGGAGATGACCTCAGGGGAAGAGGGCAGAGAAGACACTTCTGCCCCGACTGTGGACAGAGGAAAGGAGAGGACGACTGACGAGGCCACGCCGGCGGGACTCCCGCACACCGGTCCGTCGGCCTGTCAGCTCCGGGTATCACCCGGAGATGTCGTCATCCATCACCATGTCTGGGCTCCTCAACAGACAATCAACGCCTTCATCAGCTTAACAGCGGATACGCTGGGCTGGAGACGCCATTAATTGAATATAATATGCATTCTAGGGCGCCGGTGGACGGCCCCCGGGCGGGCTGTTCGGTCGGGACAAGTGCCTCTGTCGGGGAGGGCTTTTATATCTCTAATATCGCGATATGGCTGGTGAAGAGGTGGCGGGCGTCGTGCTTCTGGGGGTTCTCGCCCTGTCCCAGGTGTGGCTGGCGGTCGTGCTGGTGCGGGAGGTCGCCCGGTCGGTGAGGTTCGGGCGGAACGCGGTGGGGGCGCCGGGACCCGGCGAGGTGGTGGAGCGAGAGGCGAAGGTCGACGAGGGGGAGCGGGCGCGGCCTTCGGCTCGGGTGGCGGTGCGGTTCGTCACGGCGGAAGGCGAACAGGTCGTCGTGGAG
>JAFACJ010000970.1 GCA_023425615.1 Actinomycetes bacterium | reverse complement strand
CCCCGAGCCCGCCCGCGACGGCCGCCACCACCGGACCGACCTGCTCTTCCGCGCCGGCGACGCCCGCGGGATGCGGCGCGGCGAACGGCTGCGCCTTGCCGTCGACCTCGACCGCGCCCTGTTCTTCGGCGACGACGGCCGCCGCGTCGACGGGGTGCGCCGCTGAGGCCCTCAGCCCATCAGGCGCGCGTGCCAGGCCAGGGCGCTGATGTCGGTGAGAGAGGCGATCTGGTCGACGACCACCCGCTGGCGTGCGGCGTCGTCGGCGGCGTCGGCGTAGGCCCAGCGGAACATCGGGTCCAGGGTGTGGGGCGCGCCGACCGCGATCGCCTCGGCCAGCTCGGCGATCACCTCGCGCTGCCGGGCGCGGCTGTGCTCGTAGCTGACCCACACATAGTGCGCCGTGATCGACTTCAGCAGCGCCACCTCCTGGCGGATCGGCGCGGGCACGACCAGGTCGGCGGCGTACCTGGTCAGCGGACGCGGCCCGTACGCCTCCCGCGTCGCCTCCTCCACGCCCATGCAGAAGCGGCCGATCAGCCAGCTCGTCAGGTTCTTCAGCGCCGCGTAGCTGCTGGCGGTGTTGTCGATGGTCCTCGGCCAGAACGGCTGGGCCATCAGCACCCCGAACCGCTCCTCCAGCTCCGCGATCTCGGCGGGCCCGTACAGCTTGGCGGCGACCTCGCACACATCGCGCCGCAGCACCGGGTCGGCCAGCATGCCGAGGTCGACCGTGCCGGTGACCAGGGCGTCCTCCAGGTCGTGGACGGAGTAGGCGACGTCGTCCGACCAGTCCATGACCTGTGCCTCGAAGCAGGCGCGGCCCTCCGGCGCGTCCTTCCTGATCCACAGCGCCACTTCCAGGTCGTCGTCGTAGACGCCGTACTTGGCCGGGTTGTCGTGCTTGCGCCATGGGTACTTCATGGTGGCGTCGAGCGTCGCCCGGGTGAGGTTCAGGCCGACGCTGCGCCCGTCGGCGGCGAAGGACTTGTGCTCCAGGCGGGTGAGCAGCCGCAGGCTCTGGGCGTTGCCCTCGAAGCCGCCGCACTCCCTGGCGAAGAGGTCGAGCGCCTTCTCCCCGTTGTGCCCGAACGGCGGGTGCCCCAGATCGTGCGCCAGGCAGGCGGTCTCCACCAGATCCGGGTCGCAGCCCAGGGACTTGCCCAGTTCCCTGCCCACCTGGCCGCACTCCAGGGAGTGGGTCAGCCGGGTGCGCAGGAAGTCGTTCTGGCCGGGGTCGCCGACCTGGGTCTTGGACGAGAGCCGGCGCAGCGCCGCGCTGTGCAGCACCCGGGCGCGGTCGCGGGCGAAGGCAGTCCGGTCACGGCGCTTGGGTGGCTCATCGGCCCAGCGCTGGATGTCCTGTGACGAGTAGCCGTTCATTCACCGAGGATAGAACCTGCAGGTGACAGGTACATGGCTTTCACATCCTGTGGCGGCTACGGCCGAGCAACACGTAGTAGAGGTACCCGCCCGTCTCCCGCACGATCGAGTGGAACTGGGTGTCGCGGGTCTGCACGCTGGGCCCGCTGCGGGTCGGCGAGGAGACCGCGTCGATCCCGTTGTCCTGCGCCATCTTGTTCGACCGCAGGCTGTGCCAGGGGTCGGTGACGACCACGCCCTTCTTCCAGCCGCGCTCCCGGTAGACGCGGCCCACCGCGATCATGCTCTGGAGGGTGTCGCTGCCGGTCTCCACCGCCACCACGTCCTGGGACTCGGCGCCCAGCTTGACCAGGAAGTCGCGGCCCGCTGCCGCCTCGGTGACCCGGTCGCCCGTCTGCTTGCCGCCCACCGTGATGATCACGGGCGCGACGCCCGCACGGTAGAGGGAGAAGGCGTGCCGCAGCCGGTACTCCAGATAGGGCGAGGGACGCCCGTCGTACTGCGCGGCCCCCAGCACGATGATCGCGTCCGAGTGCGGCCGGTGGTCCTGCCGCGCCTCGTACCAGACCCGCCCGCCCACGACCAGCGGGGTGAGCACGCACACGGAGACCACCACGAACAGCGTCCGCCCGAACCAGACCAGTGGCCGCGGCAGGCGCCGCCGTTTCTTCCCCGCTCCGCCCGTACCCTCGTCCGCCCGCTCGTCCCCGGCCCTCGGCTCATCCATGTCCGTCACCATCGTGGCACTCACCTTAGGTGAGACGGGCCCGGAGATCAGGGAGTTCGGCCCGGCGCACCTGTGAAGTACGCCGGGCCGGAGCACCCGTGTCAGCGGCTGTCGCTGCCCAGGGTCTCCACCGCGGCACGGCCCGCCTCCAGACGGGCCACGGGTACTCGGAACGGCGAGCAGGACACGTAGTCCAGGCCCACGTCGTGGAAGAAGTGCACCGACTCGGGGTCGCCGCCGTGCTCGCCGCACACGCCGAGCTTGATGTCGGGACGGGTGCGGCGGCCCTCCTCGACGGCGATCCGCACCAGGCGGCCCACGCCGTCGCGATCCAGCGTCTCGAACGGGGAGACGCCGAAGATCCCCAGCTCCAGGTAGCGGCCGAAGAACGACGCCTCCACATCGTCGCGGGAGAAGCCCCACGTCGTCTGGGTGAGGTCGTTGGTGCCGAAGGAGAAGAACTCGGCGCACTCGGCGATCTGGCCGGCGGTCAGCGCCGCCCGCGGCAGCTCGATCATGGTGCCGATCAGCGCGCCGACCTGGCCGTCCACCGATTCCAGCACCCGTTCGGCCTCGTCCCTGGCGTGTTCGAGTTCCTGGATCGCGCCCACCAGGGGGATCATGATCTCGGGACGGGGGTCACCACCCTCGGCCAGCCGCTGGGCCGCCGCCTCCGCGATGGCCCGCACCTGCATCGCGAACAGGCCGGGGATCACCAGACCCAGCCTCACCCCACGCAGACCGAGCATAGGGTTCTGTTCGTGGAGGCGCTGTACCGCCTCCAGCAGTCGGCGGTCCTTCTCGGACGCGTCGGGCCCGGCGAGGGCCACCTTCACCGAAAGCTCCGTCAGATCCGGGAGGAACTCGTGCAGCGGCGGGTCGATCAGCCGGATCGTGACGGGCAGGCCGTCCATGGCCTTGAGGATCCCGTGGAAGTCCTCGCGCTGCAGCGGGGCGAGGGAGTCCAGCGCCGCGATCCGCTCCTCGTCGGAGGTGGCCAGGATCAGGTCCTCCACGAGCTGCCGCCGGTCGCCGAGGAACATGTGCTCGGTGCGGCACAGGCCGATGCCCGTGGCGCCGAAGCGGCGCGCCCGCGCGGCGTCCTCGGGGGTGTCGGCGTTGGCACGCACCGCCAGGCGCGCCGCGGTGTCGGCGTGGCCCATCAGCCGGTGCACCGCCTGGACGAGCTCGTCGCCCTCCTCGGGCGCCAGCTCGCCCTCGAAGTACCGCACCACCGGGGAGTCGCTGACGGGCACCTCGCCCAGGTACACATCGCCGGTCGTGCCGTCGATGGAGATCACGTCGCCTTCGGAGACGACCGCGTCGCCGACCTTCAGGCGGCGCGCCTTGACGTCGACGTCCAGTTCCTCGGCGCCGCAGACGCAGGTCTTGCCCATGCCGCGGGCGACGACGGCGGCGTGCGAGGTCTTGCCGCCGCGCGAGGTGAGGATGCCCTGGGCGGCGATCATGCCGGTGAGGTCGTCGGGGTTGGTCTCCCGGCGCACCAGGATCACCTTCTCGCCCTTGGCCGCGGCCTCCACCGCCGCCTCGGAGGAGAAGACCGCCTTGCCGACGGCGGCGCCGGGCGAGGCGTTCATGCCCTTGGCGATCCGCTTCTTCGGAGCCTTCTCATCGAAGCGCGGGAACATGAGCTGGGCGAGCTGGGCGCCGTTCACCCGGTGGACCGCCTCGTCGAGGTCGATCAGGCCCTGGTCGGCGAGCTGGCAGGCGATCCGGAACGCCGCACCCGCGGTGCGCTTGCCCACCCGGGTCTGCAGCATCCACAGCTTGCCGCGCTCGACCGTGAACTCGATGTCGCACAGGTCGAGGTAGTGGTTCTCCAGCGTCTCCATGATGTCAAGGAGCTGGTCGTACACCGCCTTGTTGATCTGCTCCAGATCCGCCAGCGGCACGGTGTTGCGGATGCCGGCCACGACGTCCTCGCCCTGGGCGTTCTGCAGGTAGTCGCCGTAGACGCCCTGCTGGCCGCTGGCGGGGTCGCGGGTGAAGGCGACGCCGGTGCCCGAGTCCATGCCGAGGTTGCCGAAGACCATCGAGCAGACGTTCACCGCGGTGCCGAGGTCGGCGGGGATCCGCTCCTGGCGCCGGTAGAGGATGGCGCGTTCGGAGTTCCAGGAGTCGAAGACCGCCTTGATCGCCAGATCCATCTGCTCGCGCGGGTCGGCCGGGAACTCACGGCCCGCCCGCTCGCGCACGATGCCCTTGAAGGTCTCGACGAGCTGCTGGAGGTCGGCGGCGGTCAGGTCGAGGTCGCTGGCGGTGCCCTTCTCCTGCTTGAGCCGCTCCAGGCTCTTCTCGAACAGCTCGCCGTCCAGCTCCAGCACGGTCTTGCCGAACATCTGGATCAGGCGCCGGTAGGAGTCCCAGGCGAAGCGCTCGTTGCCCGACTGCTTGGCAAGACCCACCACCGACTCGTCGTTCAGGCCGATGTTCAAGACGGTGTCCATCATGCCGGGCATCGAGAATTTGGCACCGGAACGTACGCTGACCAGCAACGGGTCGTCGGCCTGTCCGAGGCGCTTGCCCATGGTCGCCTCGAGCGCCGTGAGGTGCTCGGTGATCTCCTCGGCCAGACCGGCGGGCACCGCCCCCTCGGTCAGGTAGTGCCGGCACGCCTGCGTGGTGATCGTGAACCCCGGAGGTACCGGAAGTCCCAGATTCGTCATTTCGGAAAGATTCGCACCTTTTCCACCCAGCAGATCTTTGAGGTCTTTGTTGCCCTCTGTGAAGTCGTAAACGAACTTCGGCACGGCCAGCTCCCTTCCACCCTTTGGGCGTGGACTGTACCCGTTGCCCTGTTCAGGCCCTGTCGCCCCATTCAACCAGAGAGCAAACCTGCTGGTCAGGGCGGGTGGCGTGGTCTATTCCAATAGTCTTGTTCCAGAAACTTTGCGTTCTTTTCACTAGGGATTGGAGCGTGCTAGCCCGTGAAATCCGGGGAAGCAAGGTACGAGGGGGGTGAGGCCGTGCGACGTCGTGGGGCCCTGGGGCCAGGCAGTGAACCGTTCGCGCCGATCGCGGACTTCGGCTTCCTGTCCGACTGCGAGACCACCGCGCTGATGGCGCCGAACGGCAACGTGGAGTGGCTGTGCCTGCCCTCGATGGACTCGCCGAGCGTCTTCGGTTCGCTTTTGGACCGTGACGCCGGTTACTTCCGCATCGGCCCGGCCGGGGTCGAGGTCCCCGCCGCCCAGCGCTACATCCCGGGCACCATGGTGATGGAGACCACCTGGTGGACCAGGGGCGGCTGGCTCGTGGTGACCGACGCCCTGCTCATGGGCCCCTGGCACCATGAAACGGAACGGTCCGAATCACACCGGCGCGCGCCGACGGACTATGACGCCGACCACGTCCTGCTGCGGATCGTCAAGTGCGTCAACGGCAACGTCCAGGTGCGCATGGACTGCATGCCGGTGTTCGACTACGGCCGCTTCCCGGCCCGCTGGGAGCACACCGGCCTGGGCTACCACGAGGCGATGGCCGCCGGGGGCGGCCTCAAGCTGCATCTGACCAGCGACATGAACATCGGCTTCGAGGGGTCGCTGGCCACCGGCCGCACCCTCCTCAAGGAGGGCGAGTCGCGGTTCGTGGCGCTGTCGTGGAGCTCGCACGGCGCCCCGCAGAACCTCAAGGAGGCGCAGAAGCGGCTGCGGTGGACCATCCACCACTGGCAGCACTGGCTGGATCGCGGCGACTTCCCCGACCATCCCTGGAGGTCCTATCTACAACGCAGCGCGCTGACCCTCAAAGGGCTGACCTTCGCGCCCACCGGGGCGGTGGCCGCGGCGGCGACGACCTCGCTGCCCGAGACCCCCGGCGGTGACCGCAACTGGGACTACCGCTACACCTGGATCCGCGACTCCACGATGACGCTGTGGGCGTTCTACACCCTCGGCTACGACTGGGAAGCCAACGACTTCTTCCACTTCATCACCGATGTGGCCGAGGAGTCCGACGGCAGGCTCCAGATCATGTACGGCATCGACGGCAGGTCGGAGCTGCCGGAGTCGACGCTCGACCATCTGAGCGGCTATGACAACGCCAAGCCCGTCCGGATCGGCAACGGCGCCTACACCCAGGCGCAGCACGATGTCTGGGGGGCGATCATCGGCTCGGTCTACCTGTTCGTGCGCAAGCGCGACCGGCTGGACGACCGGCTGTGGAAGATCGTGGTCACCCAGGTCGAGGAGGCGCTGCTGCACTGGCGCGAGCCCGACTGCGGCATGTGGGAGGTGCGCGGCGCTCCCCAGCACTTCACCTCCTCCAAGGTGTTCTGCTGGCTGGCCGCCGACCGCGGCGCCCGGCTGGCGCGGCTGCGCGGCACCGACGAATCGGCCCGCGCCGAGCGCTGGCAGGCCGCCGCCGACGAGATCCGCGACGACATCCTGGCCAACGCCGTGGACGAGCGCGGTGTCTTCACCGCCCACTACGGGTCGAAGAACCTCGACGCCTCGGTCCTGCTCATCCCGCTGCTGGGCTTCTTGCCGGCGGAGGACAAGCGGGTGCGCGAGACGGTCCTGGCGATCGCCGAGGAGCTCACCGAGGACGATCTGGTGCTGCGGTACCGCGCCACGGAGACCGACGACGGGTTCGCCTCCGAGGAGGGAACCTTCACCATCTGCTCGTTCTGGCTGGTGTCGGCGCTGGTGACCATCGGGGAGACCGAGCGCGCCAAGACCCTGTGCCACAAGCTGCTGTCATACGCCTCGCCGCTCCAGCTCTACGCCGAGGAGATCGACGCGCACACCGGCCGCCATCTCGGCAACTTCCCCCAGGCGTTCACCCATCTGGCGCTGATCAACGCCGTGATGCAGGTCATCGGGATCGAGCGCGGCCAGCGCCTGTTCCCCTTCACCTGATCGACGCCTCCACGGCTCTTCGGGTCATGGCGGATCCTCGCCATGACCCGCTGGGCGCGGGGGGGCGAGTCCGTCTCCGCCCACCCGACATGGGCGGAGACGCACCCGCTTCCAGCGTAGACGACGGAGCGATCTCTCCAGTTTCGCCACTGCGCGACCATCCCACCGCCGGTGGAGCACTCCGGTCATATATTGACCACTATCACTATCGATCCCCTATCAGGCAACGCCCCTTCACGCTGCGTCACCGGCCACCGGCCCGCCACCGGCCCGCCCCCGGCCTGCGGAGACGGCCGCGCCCGTACCGGCACGGGCGGCATGGGCGCCCTTACCTGAGGTTCGGTGAGTGCCTCTCGCAGAGATCTTGGCACTATATGACAATTACGTGATACGTGTCACAATCCGGCCGCATGACAGATCTTTTCCTGCATTGACCATGGATCGGCATCTGCTTACTTTCACGGTGGCATTGCCATCGAACAAAGGAGCAGACAATGCCACGTGTCAAACAACTGGCGGTTCTCGGCGCCGCGGCCCTGGCCGCGGCCACGGTGGCCGGCCCCGCCCACGCGGCCGGCACCGGGATCCACAAGGTGTCGGACGGCACCCTCTACAGCGGCAACGTCCGCGCCTCGCTCACCGGGAACCTGGTGGTCAACGGAGGCGGTACCACCACTTGCACCTCGGCGGCCCTCAACGGCAACGTCGACTCCGACGGCGACCCGCTGAACATCACCTCCGCCTCCGTCGGAGGCTGCTCGGGGGTGGCGTCGTCGATCACCTTCAACACGCCGTGGGCCGGCACCGTCACCTACGACTCCTCCCACCTGAACGGCCGGGACGCCGTCATCTCCCTCACCGGCTTCTCCGTGCAGGCGACCGTGCACATCCCGATCTTCAACGTCAACGTCAACTGCATCTACGGCGGCAACGTCTCGGCGAACGGGTTCAACGGATCCGGCGGCGGTGACGCCACGGTCAACATGGCCGGCATCGTCATCAACAAGACCGGCGGCAACATCCTGTGCCCGGGCTCCGCCACCATCAACCAGGGCGTCTTCCAGCTCAGGGGCGAGAGCAGCCCCGGCACCTTCGACGTGGCCCTCTACGTCGCCAGCAGTTAGTCCGGATCCTCCGGCCATCGCATGACGCGGGCCTGTCTCCGCCCATTGGAGCTGGGCGGCGGCGGGCCCGCCGAGCGCGGGGAGGGAAGATCACCGCTCTCACCTGTTCTTCGCAGTTCGTTCAGCACTTCCCGCACGAAAGTTATCACTTTATTACAGATAAGTGACGAGTGTCACAATCCGGCCATCCACCAGGACGCACGGCTGTTGACCCGTCGTCAGTACCCACTTACTTTCACGGTGGCATTGCAATCGGACAAAGGAGCTGACAATGCCACGTATCAGACGGCTGGCCGCCCTCGGCGCGGCGGCGGCCCTCACCGCGACGGCCGTGGGCACGCCCGCCTACGCCGGCACCACCGTGGTCCACCGGACGGACAC
>JAFACJ010000893.1 GCA_023425615.1 Actinomycetes bacterium | reverse complement strand
CGGCCGGAGAACGTCTGGCCCGTCGCCGCGGCGTGACCGGCGCGGAAGCCCCAGGTCATCGCGGGCCCGAGCGTGCCGCCCGCCCCGCCGTAGGCGCGTCCGGTCACCCCCGCCATGGCGTTGCCCGCGGCGAACAGGCCCGGGATCATGTCGCCGGACACGTGCCGGACACGGCCGTCGCGGTCGGTGCGCGGACCGCCCTTGGTGCCCATCGCGCCGATGGAGACGGGCACGGCGTAGAACGGCGGCGTGTCGATCGGGCCGAGCGTCCGCCCGGCGGGGGTGGCCGCCGACTCATCGCCCCACCAGCCGTCGTACGCGCTCGACCCGCGCCGGAACCGCGGGTCCTCCCCCCTTCGGACGTCGCGGTTCCAGCGCTCGATCGTGTGCGCTAGCCCGGCCGGGTCGATGCCGGTCGCCGCGGCGAGGGCGGGGAGGTCGGCCGACGCCGAGAACCAGCCGGGGACCGGCTCTCCCGGGGCGACGCCGAGGAAGCCGTAGCGTTCGAGGTGGCCGGAGTCGAAGACGATCCACGCCTCGTCGTTGACGTAACCGTCGCGGGGGTCGAGGTAGTGGAAGGCGCCTGCCATGGAGTTGTAGTCGCACGCCTCGTTCACGAACCGCCGTCCGGCGCGGTTCACCATGATGCTCCGGGGCCGGGTGCGCTCCAGCCGGACGCTGCGGCTGCGCGGACGGCCGTCGATGGTGTCGCCCGGGATCCGGACGATGGGCACCCACCACGCCTCGCCCATGGTGCCGAGGTCGGCGCCGAGCGACATGGCCATGCGCAGCCCGTCCCCGGTGTTGTTCGGTGGTGAGACCGCGCCGTGCATGGGGCCGCGCAGGAAGGACCCGACCAGGGCGTCGTCCCACTCGAAGCCGCCGGTCGCCAGGATCACGCCGTGGCGGGCGCGCACGTCGACCCGCTCGTCGCGCACCGCCAGGCGCACGCCCGCGACGGCGTCCTCGTCGGTGAGGAGCTCGATGGCGCGGGCCTCCGTCCGCGGGACGACACCGGCGTCCAGCAGCCCCTTGAGGAGCCCCGCGACGAGGGCGGTGCCGGCGACGCACGTCGACGCAGGCGCGTCGCCGATCGACGGGTGGAGCCGGGCGCGGGTCTCGGCGTCGAACCCCACGTTGCTCCAGTCCGCGGGGAAGGCGGTGATCCTGCCGCTCCAGCCGCCGAGCCGGGCGGCGTCGTACGGCGCGGGGCTGAGCGATCTGCCGCCCGAGGGCTTGCCGCCGGGGAGATCCGGTTTGTAGTCGGGGAAGCCGTCCACGATGTCGAAGCGCACCTCGCTGTGCGCCTCGATGAAGTCGATCATGTGGGGGGCGGTGCGGACGAAGGCGTCGATGAGGCCGTCGTCCATCGAGCCGAGGGACTGCGCGCGCAGATAGCGCAGCGCGTCCTCGACGGGCAGGTCGAGTCCCGGCGCCCGGTCGTGCGCGGGCACCCACACGATGCCGCCGGACACGGCGGTCGTCCCGCCCACGGTCGCCGCCTTCTCGTACACCTCCACCGACGCTCCGCGCGCCGCTGCGGTGAGCGCGGCGGTGAGCCCGGCGCCGCCGCTGCCGAGGACGACGACGTCCACCTCGTGATCCCACGCGGTCATGGTGCGCCTCCCATCGATTCCGTGACCTTGCGGTCAGGTTGAGCGATATTTACATCAAAGCACTCTATATCTTCACACGTCACGATGTTTCCGAAAGATGAACCGTTGACGGACCGCAGGTGGCTGGCTAGTGTGTGACTATCGCAACAGCTTGTGCGTTATATGCACAAGTGGTGCCCCCCTGCGAGTGAGAGGTCAACGATGGGTTCCAGTCCCCGGCGTACGGTGCCGTCCCCCGCGTCCGGCGATCATGTGGATGTGTTCGTCGTGGGTGCCGGCCCGGTGGGGCTGACGCTGGCGAACCTCCTCGGCGCGCGCGGCGTCTCGGTGCTCGTGGCCGAGGAGCGCACGGAGCTCATCGACTACCCCCGCGGCGTCGGCCTCGACGACGAGTCGCTGCGCACGTTCCAGGCGATCGGGCTCGTCGACCGGGTGCAGCGGCACACGATCCCCGACCAGATCCTGCGGTTCGTGAACGGCAGGGGCCAGGTGCTCGCCGAGATCGCGCCGAGCGGCACCGACTACGGCTGGCCCAAGCGCAACGGATTCGTGCAGCCGCTCGTCGACGCCGAACTCCTGGCGGGCCTGGCGCGCCACCCCTCGGCCGAGGTCGCCTGGGGCACGAAGGTGGAGACCTTCCAGGACACCGGCGACGGGGTGACCGTCCGGATCCGCGCGCGGGACGGCGCGATCCGCGAGGTCCGCGCGCGCTACCTGGTCGGGTGCGACGGAGGCAGGAGCCTCACCCGCCGCCTGATCGGGACGAGCTTCGAGGGGACGACGTCCTCGACCCGGTGGCTGGTGGTCGACCTCGAGAACGACCCGCTCGGCTCCCCCAACAGCTATGTCGGAGCCGACCCCGAGCGCCCGTTCGCCTCCATCTCGATCGCGCACGGGATCCGGAGGTTCGAGTTCATGATCATGCCGGAGGAGACGGACGAGGAGGCCGAGCGGCAGGAGTTCCTGTACCGCCTGCTGCGGCCGTTCGTGCCGGACCCGCGCAAGGCGCAGGTCATCCGGCACCGGGTGTACACCCACCACTCCCGCATCGCGGGGACGTTCCGCGAGGGCCGCGTCCTCCTGGCCGGCGACGCCGCCCATCTCATGCCGGTCTGGCAGGGGCAGGGGTACAACAGCGGCATCCGCGACGCGGCGAACCTCGGCTGGAAGCTCGCCTCCGTCGTCCTCGGCCTCTGCGGCGATGACCTGCTGTCCACCTACGACCAGGAGCGGCGCGACCACGCCCGCGCGATGATCGACCTGTCCACCACCGTCGGGCGGATCATCTCGATCCGCAACCGCCCGCTGGCCTGGGTACGCGACCGCGTCGCCTCCGCCGCCTCGGCGTTCCCGGCGCTGAAGCGCTATGTCGTGGAGATGCGGTTCAAGCCGATGCCGCGGTACCGCAGCGGCGCGATCGTCCCGCTGCCCGGCCCCGACTCGCCGGTCGGGCGGCTGTTCATCCAGCCGGTCGTCAGGACCGCGGACGGCGCCGTGCTCCTCGACGACGCGATCGGGGACTGGTTCGCCGTCGTGTGCTGGAACAACGACCCGACGGCGATCCTCGACGACGCGGCGCTGGCGATCTGGCGCGGGCTCGGGGCGAGGCTCGTCGCCGTGGTGCCCAAGGCGCAGCTCGGCGCCGACGCCTTCCCGCCCGAGGTGCTCGTCGTCGGCGACACCGGCCCGCTGAAGGCGTGGTTCGACGGGCACAAGGAGTCGGTCGTCTTCCTGCGCCCCGATCGGTGCGTCGCCGCCGCCTGCATGGCGCAGCGCGCGTCGGAGACCACGCGGCGGCTGGCCGCGGCGCTCGCCTTGGACCTGTCGGACGCGATCCCGGAAGAGGTGGGAGACAATGACCGGTAACCGCAGCGACTACGACCACACCGTCGACGTCCTCGTCATCGGCTCAGGCGCCGGCGGCCTCACCGCGGCGCTGGCCGCCGACGCCCGCGGGCTCAGCACGCTCGTCGTGGAGAAGGCGTCGCACTTCGGCGGTTCGAGCGCCCTGTCCGGCGGCGGCATCTGGGCGCCGGGGGCTCCGGCGCAGGTCCGCGCGGGGGTACGCCTCGATCGCGAGGAGGTCCTCGGCTACCTCCGCCGGATCACCGAGGGGACGGTCGGCGAGAGCCGGCTGCGCGCCTACCTGGAACACGTCCCGAAGATGCTCGCCTTCCTGGAGGGCGCGAGCGAGCACCTGCGCTTCGTGTGGAAGCCCGGCTACCCCGACTACTACCCCGAGCTTCCCGGCGGCTCCGCCGAGGGAAGCGTCATCAACATCCCCCCTATCGACCTGCGCGCCCTCGGCTCCGACGCCGACACGCTGCTGCCCCCGCACGCCGTGGCGCCGCGGGGACTGTGGATCGGTCCGAACGAGCTCGTCGACTTCTACCGGCTGCGCCAGACCTGGAAGGGCAAGCTGCTCTTCGTCCGGCTGCTGTGGCGCATGGCGCGGGCACGGCTGCTCGGCGAGCGCGTGGTGACGATGGGCCAGGCCCTCATCACCCGGCTGATGCTCGCCTTCCGCGAGCGCGGGCTGGAGCTGTGGCTCGACTCGCCCATGACCTCGCTGATCACCGACGAGACGGGCCGGGTGACCGGCGCCGAGATCAGCAGGGCGGGCTCCGTCCTGCGGGTCGGGGCACGGGACGGCGTCATCGTCGCCTCCGGCGGGTTCGACCACGGCGCCGAACTGCGCCGCGCCCACCAGCCGTACGCCGACCCGGACCTGAGCCTCGGCGCCCTGTCGAACACCGGCGACGGCATCACCGCCGCCCAGCGGGCGGGCGCGGACGTCGCGCTCATGGACGGCGCCTGGTGGTACCCCGCGGTGGCGTGGGGCGACGGGCGGGTGCAGTTCAGCCTCAACGAGCGGATGATGCCCGCGCAGTTCATCGTCAACGGCGACGGCGACCGGTTCATCAACGAGGCGGCGCCCTACCAGGACTTCGGCTACACGATGATCGAGGGGGAGGGCGCGGGCGTCCGGCACATCCCGGTGTGGCTGATCACCAACGAGTGGTGCTGGCGACGCTATGTGATCTTCGGACACCTTCCGCTGCCCAGGATCCCGTTCGCGCCGGTACCTACGGGGCGGCGGCTGCCCGCCTCCTGGACGGAGTCCGGGTCCGTCGTCACCGGGCGGACGATCGAGGAGATCGCCGAGCGCATCGGCGTCCCCGCCGACCGGCTGCGCCGCACCGCCGACCGGTACGACCAGATGGCCGAGGCCGGGAGCGACACGGACTTCCACCGCGGGGACAGCGTCTACGACCGGTACTACAGCGACCGCACGCTGCGGCACCCCAACCTGGCGCCGCTGGGCGAGGGGCCCTACTACGCCTTCGCCCTCGTGCTCTCCGACCTCGGCACCAACGGCGGCGTCGTCACCGACGAGCGGGCCCGTGCGCTGCGCGCCGACGGCTCGGCCATCGACGGCCTGTATGCGACGGGCAACGCGTCGGCGACGGTCATGGGACGCAGCTACGCGGGCGCGGGAGCGACGCTCGGCCCGGCCATGACGTTCGGGTACGTCGCCGCCAACGACATCGCCGACACGCGCGGCGACTGCCTTCCGGGGCGCCCGGGACAGCAGAGGAGATCGTGAACATGAGCCGTGACTATCTGGGATACGGCGGCAAACGGGTCGTGGTCACCGGATGCGCGTCGGGCATCGGCGAGCGCCTGGCCCACCTCCTGCACCGCGAGGGCGCCGAGGTGATCGGCCTGGACCTCCGCGCCACGTCGGCGCCGGTCACCGGATTCCACCCCGTCGACCTCGCGGACTCCCGGTCGGTCGCCGAGGCCGCCGACGCCGTGGGCGGCAGGGTCGACGCCCTGTTCAACGTCGCGGGTGTCTCCGGGCTCGCCGACCCGGCGGAGATCGTGGGCGTCAACTTCGTGGGGACCAGGGAGCTGACCGAACGGCTCCTGGAACGCATGTCCGGCGGCGCGGCCGTCGTGCACACCGCCTCGATCGCCGCCTCGCACCATCTGCGGCGGCGCGAGTTGGTGGCCGGCCTGCTGGCCGCGCCCGACCGGCGGTCGGCGACGCGCTGGTGCCGCGAGCACCGGGAGCGGATCGGGACCGGCTACGCCGTGTCGAAGGACGCCCTGGTCTGGTACACGATGACGCGGGCCGTCGAGCTCGCCGCACGGGGCGTCCGCATGAACTGCGCGGCACCCGGACTCACCGAGACGCCGATCCTCGACGCGTCGCGCGCGTCACGCGGCTCGGCCTTCCTCGACTCCATTCCGCGACCGCTCGGCCGGATGGCCGGGCCCGACGAGCAGGCGGCGGTGCTCGCCTTCCTCAACAGCGCCGCGGCCGGCTATGTCACCGGACAGGTGATCTGGGCCGACGGCGGATACATGGCGGGCGTCGCCACGGGACGGTTCCCGAACGTCACGGGCGGCGTCGGTGACGAGCAGCCGGGAGACAGACCATGACGGACATCATCGCCGGACTCGCGATCGGGGCGATCTACGCCATGGTCGCGCTCGGCTACAACATGACGCACCTGGCATCGGGCGTCCTCAACTTCGCGCACGCGAACCTGATGGTCCTCGGCATGTACGTGGCCTACTGGGCCTACAGCATCGGCGGCCTTCCCACCCCGCTGGTCTTCCTGATCGCCTTCCTCCTGGCCGGGCTCGTCGGAGTCCTGGAGGAGCGGCTGGCGATCCAGCCGCTGCGCAGGGCCACCGGGAGCGCCGAGCTGGTGACCATGGTGGGGGTGGCGACCGTCATCACCGGGGTCCTCGCCCTGGCCTTCGGCGCCGACGCGCTGCGCGTCCCGTTCTTCGGACCGGACGAGACACTCGTCCTCTTCTTCGGAAGCCGGACGCAGCCGCTCGACCTCATCGTCATCGCCGCGGCCATCGTGCTCGCCGTCGCGCTCCAGGCCGTCACCCGGCGCACCAGGGTCGGTCTCGCCGCGCTCGCCCAGATCGACGACCGCGAGGCCGCGCAGCTCCGCGGGATCAACGTGGGCGCCCTGTCGATGTGGGGTTTCGCCTTCGCCTCCGCGGTCGGCGGGCTGCTCGGGCCGCTGCTGGTCGC
Source organism: Actinomycetes bacterium (assembly GCA_023425615.1). Taxonomy (GTDB): domain Bacteria; phylum Actinomycetota; class Actinomycetes; order Streptosporangiales; family Streptosporangiaceae; genus Actinocorallia. Next base: position 1,403 of record JAFACJ010000893.1, on the reverse strand, counting down.
CAAGACGTTCGCGGCGCCCTCGCTGGCGCTCGTGCTGGCGGTGAAGGGCTTCGTCGTGCTGGTGCTGGGCGGTGTCGGGAGCCACCGCGGCGTGCTCCTCGCCGCGTTCGCGATCGGGGTCATCGAGGCGCTGGGCGCCCGCTACATCGGACCGCTCTACCGGGACATCGTCGTGTTCCTGGTGTTCGCGGTGACCCTGCTCGCCTTCCCCCAGGGGCTGGCGGGAGGACGGAAGGAGAGAACGGTATGACGCCGCACACCGGACCGAGAGCGGCGCTGGCCGCCTGGCCCATCGTCGTCGCCCTGCTGGCGGCCCTGCCCTGGCTGGGCCTGAACGGCGCGACGATCCGCCTGATCACCCTCATCGCGATCCTCTCCCTCGTCGTCAGCGGACTGAACCTGACCCTGGGCTACGCGGGCGAACTCGCCCTGGGACAGGTGCCGATCTACGCGGCCGGCGCGTACACGACCGGCTACCTCTCGATCAACGTCGTCAACGACCTGCTCGTGTGCATGGCCGCGGCGATCGTCGTGGCCGTCGTCCTCGGCGTGATCACCGGGCTTCCCGGGCTGCGCCTCGGCGGCTGGGCCCTGGCGATCACCTCGTTCTTCGTCGTGCTGCTCATCCCCTCGGTCATCAACGTCTTCGGCGACAGCCTCGGCGGGCTGGAGGGGCTGAACGGGATCCCGGTCCCCGCGGTCCTGGGCGCCGAACTCGACGGCAACGCCTTCACCAGCGTCGTCATCCTCGTCGCGGCCGCCTGGTTCGCCGTCTTCCGCAACATCGCGGTCTCCCGGCACGGCGCCTCGTTCCTCGTCCTGAAGCAGAGCCCGGTGCTGGCCACCGCGATCGGCACGTCGCCGTACGCGACGAAGGTCACCGCCTACGCGCTCAGCGCCGTCCCGGCGGGGATCGCCGGCTGCTTCACCGCCTACCTCGACTCCTACCTCTCGCCTTCGACCTTCGGGCTCGAACTGGCGATCGTCATCCTGGCAGCCGCCATCCTCGGCGGGGAGATGAGCGTCTACGGCGCGATCGTGGGTGCCGCGATCATGGAGATCGGGCCGCTGCGGATCACGGTCTTCGACCAGTACTCGCTGATCGCGTACGGCGCCTTCCTGATCATCGGCGGCCTGCTCCTGCGCAACGGGCTCGCGGGCGCCGCCACACGGCTCATGCGGAGGGCGGCGCCGCGGACGCGCCGCGGCCGGGGGCAGGAGGCGGCGGCGCCGGTCGACCCGGACTCCGTGGGCTTCCCCGCCGTCGACGGGCTACGGCTCACCGTGGCGGGCGCCACCAAGCGGTTCGGCGGCAACCTCGCCGTCGACGATGTCTCCTTCACCGCCGAACCGGGCAAGATCACGGCGCTCGTCGGGCCCAACGGCTCGGGCAAGACCACGCT
>JAFACJ010000877.1 GCA_023425615.1 Actinomycetes bacterium | reverse complement strand
GGCTCACCCTGCGCGGGTACCAGCCGGCCCGGATCGCCGCCGGCCTCTCCACCAGCGCCTCGGCGGTCCAGGACGTCCTCAAGGGCATCTTCGAGAAGACCGAGCTGGCCGACCGCCGCGCCTTCATCGCCGACATCTTCCTGCGCCACTATCTGCCCTTCTTCGGCAAGGGCCCTCTCTCGACCGACGGCCGCCGCCTCCCCGGCCCCTGACCGCTGCCGGTCCGCCGCCTGGAGACGGCGAACCGGAGACAGCGGACCGGGGGAGGGTCAGACGCTCCGCAGCGCCTCCGTCGGGGAGAGCCGGGCGGCGCGGAGCGCGGGCAGCAGTCCCGCGACGGCGCCGATGAGCAGCGCCGAGGCCAGCCCCCCTGCCCAGGCTTCCGGCGGCACCACCACCGCCCAGCCCTTGCCTTCGGCGTACAGGACTGTCGCCAGCACGCCCGCCGCGACACCGGCGGTGCCGCCGAGCAGGGACAGCACGATCGCCTCGGAGAGGAACTGGGCGCGGATCTGGCCGCGGGTCGCGCCGAGGGCGCGCCGCAGGCCGATCTCCGAACGCCGCTCCAGCACCGAGATGATCATGATGTTGGCGACGCCGACCGCACCCACGACCAGCGCGACCGCGCCGAGGCCGAGGAACAGGCTGTTGAAGGCGCCCTCGGCGGCGGCGCGGGCGGTCAGCGCGTCCGACGGCTGGCTGACGTCGACCTCGTTCGACGCCTCGGGGTTGGCGGTCCGCGCCAGCACCGCCTGGGCCTCGGCGACCCTGCCGCCGCGCGCCCGCACGTACAGCGTGCTCGGCGGCCCCTCCACCGCCCGTCCTCCCGTGATGCGGGTGTGGTCGAGCAGGTCGTGCGCTGCCGGGTAGCCGACCAGCGCGCTGGTGTCGATCTCGCTCGCCAGCACCGCGGGTTCCAAGATCCCCGCGACGGCGAACCACTGCCCGCCGAGCCAGACCCGCTGCCCCGGCTGGACACCGGTGATCCCCATCCGCCGGGCGGCGGTCGCGCCGAGCACGGTGACGGGCGCGCGGGCCGTCGCCTCGTTCAGCCACCGGCCGTGCGCGACGCCGACGGCCAGCACCTGCGGCAGGTTCAGGCTGGCGGCCCGCACCTGGAGCGCGTTGGTGTTCACCGACGGGATCAGCGGGCTGCGGAACACCTTGGCGTTCGCGACGGCGCCGGTGTGCGCGACGGCCTCGACGTCGGCGAGCCGTGCGACACGGGCCGGCGCCTCCGGCGGGAGCTTGGCCTCGCCGCCGGTGATGGTCTGCCCGCTGGACGCGGTCAGCAGGTTCGTCCCCAGCCTGTCGATCTCGGCGAGCAGTCCCGCCTGCGACGAGGACGACAGCCCGAGCACCGCCACGATCGCCGCGACGCCGATCGCGATGCCGAGGCCCGACAGGGCCGCCCGCAGTTTCCGCGACCGTATGCCGACGCCCGCCAGCCGCGCCCGGTCGCCGAGGCGCAGCCGCGCCGGTGCCGTCGGATCTGTCCCGCTCATGACGGCCCCTCTCCGCGTTCGGCGCTGTCGAAGACGATCCGCCCGTCGAGCACGTGCACCTGGCGGGGCAGCCGTGCGGCCAGGTCGTTGTCGTGGGTGATGACGATGATGGTCGCCCCTTCGGCGTTGAGCTCGTGGAGCAGTTCGATGATGGACGCGCCGGTCGCGCTGTCGAGGTTGCCGGTCGGCTCGTCCGCCAGCACGATCGCCGGCCTGCCGACGAGGGCGCGGGCGATCGCCACCCGCTGCCGTTCTCCGCCGGACATCCTGCTCGGCTTGAACTCCGCGCGGTGGGCGAGGCCGACCCGTTCCAGCGCCCTGCGCGCCCGTTCCCGCCGCTCCTTCACCTCGGCTCCCGCGTACAGCAGCCCGTCGGCGACGTTCTCCAGCGCGGTCGAGTGCGCGGCGAGGAAGAACTGCTGGAAGACGAAGCCGATGCTCCGTGCCCGCAGCGCCGCCAGCCGCCGGTCGTCGAGGCCGTCGATGTCGACGCCGCCGACCCTGACGATCCCGTCGCTGGGCCGGTCCAGGGTCCCCATGACGTGCAGGAGCGTCGTCTTGCCCGAACCGGACGGGCCCACGATCGCCACCAGCTCGCCCTGCCGCACGGTCAGGTCCACCCCGCGCAGCGCGGGCACCGGAGGCTGGGATCCGTACAGCTTGGTGACGGCCCTCAGCTCCAGGACCGGGGGCGCCTCCCCGTCGCCGCGGGCGTCGGGGACGCCGGTGCCCGGCCAGGTGAGGGCGCTCATGACGCCGGCACCACCACTCGGTCCCCGGCCTGGAGCGCGCCTTCGACCTGGACGACACCGCCGGCGTTGTCGAAGAGCCCCAGCTCCACCGGGACGATCTCCTTCCGCCCCGCCGGGGTGACCCGCTCGACCGCGTACTCGTCGCCGGAGGTCCCGATGATCGCGGTCACCGGGACGGTCAGCGCGTCCTTCACACCCGCCACGGTGATCTCCACCTGGACGGGCGCCTCATCGAGGCTTCCGGCGGCCTTGGGGTCATCGAGGGTGAGGTGGACGGGCAGCTCGGCGCGCGACGCGTCACCGGACGACGCCTCCTGGCCCTGCTCCTGGGCGTCCTGCTGGGCGACCGTGCCGATCCGGGTGACCCTCCCCTTCGTCGTCCTGTTGCCGGGCAGGGTGATCCGGGCCCGGTCCCCGACCTTGACGCCGGTCTGCTGGGAGGCGCTCAGCGCGACGGTCACCTGGCGGCCGGTGCCGGTGGCCTCCAGGACCGGGGTGTCGGGCAGCGCCGCGGTCCCCGCCTTGACCAGGACCCGGCTGATCCGCAGCGGTCCGGGCAGCGCCACCACGCCGCCCGGCTCCAGCACGCCCGTCACCTCGGCGCCGGTCTCGTCCTGGAGTTCCTCCAACGCGTTCTCGGTGGCATGGCCGAAGTAGTTGGAGTCCTCGTCGATCTCGCCGTCCTCCGCGTAGCCGAGTTCCAGGAGCTCGTTGTTGAGCTGACGGACGTCCCAGCCGTAGTCGCCGCGGGAGAGCGACCGGTAGAAGGGGCGGCCCGCGCACAGCAGGACCACCGGGTCGTCGTCGACCGTGTAGAGGCTCCTGCCGCATTTGACCACGTCGCCCGCGTCCGGCAGCCGCGTGTAGGAGCCGGTGGCCTTGTTGACCGCGGTGTGCGGTGTCCCGTCGGGACGTGCCGTGTAGGTCAGCGTCCCGACGGCGTTGATCTGCGCCGACAGCGGGCCCCTGCGGACCTCGGCCGTCGCCGTGTCCGCGGCGGCTGAGGCGGGCGGCGGGCCGTCGTCGCCGAAGCGGAATCCGACGGCCGCGACGGCGACCGCCGCGACGATCACGAGGCCGCCGCCCACGAGCCGGAGCCGTGACCTGCGAAGCCGTCTCACATGCCACCGCCCGGCAGGACGTCCTTGCACGCCTTCTCGGCCTGCTTGAACTCCGGGGAGTCCGGGTCGACGCCCATCTGGGGGCTGAGCCGCAGCCGCCCGCCCTCGGGGTCGGGGAACTTCGGGACGCCGTTCTCGCGCATGCAGGAGACGTACTTGAGCATCTGCTCCTGCGCCCGCGGGTCACCGCCGCCGTCGGCCTCACCGGACGGCGCCCACCGCTTGCACTTCTCCTGGGCGTTCTTGAACGCCTCGCTCTCCGGGTCGAGCCCCTGGCCCGGCCCGCCCTTGATCACGAGCCTGCCGCCCTCGGGGTCGGGGAAGGCGGGCACCCCGTTCTCGCGCATGCACTGGGAGTACTTGACGGCAGTGCTCTCGGACGGCGTGGAGCCGCCGCCCGGAGAGGCGGCGCGGTCATCGCCCCCTCCGCCGCAGCCGGTGAGGGCCAGCAGGGCCAGGGCCAGCACCGGCAGCAGGCCGGCCGTCTTCGGTGTCCGCATCGTGTGATCTCCTCGGTCGTTGGCGTTTCGATGAGGTTTTCTACGCGGCGGCCGGTCACGGCGAGGTCCGCGCGCCCATGACCCGGCTGTGACCGCGCCGCGCTCGCATACCGTGGCTGTGACCGTGCTGAGACCGCGTCCCGTGCACCCTTGACCCGGGACTTCCAGCGAAGGCGGTGTGACGATGCGGGTCCTGGTGGCCGAGGACCAGGTGGAGCTCGCCGCGTCCGTGGCCCGTGTGCTGCGGCGCGAGGGCATGGCCGTGGACGTGGCGCACGACGGAGGCGAGGCGCTGGAGCGCGCGTTCACCGTCGACTACGACGTGGTGGTCCTCGACCGCGACCTGCCGGTCGTCCACGGCGACGACGTCTGCCGCGCGCTCGTCGCGCGCGCGCCGGGGACGCGGGTGCTGATGCTCACCGCCTCGGCGACGATCGGCGACCGCGTCGAGGGCCTGAACCTCGGCGCGGCCGACTACCTGCCCAAGCCCTTCGCCTACGCGGAGCTGATCGCCAGGCTCCGCGCGGTCGGCCGCCGCCCGCCGGTCGCCGTCCCACCGGTCCTCACGCACGGCGACCTGACGCTCGACCCCGCCAGGCGTGTGGCGTTCCGCGGCGGGGTGCGGCTCGCCCTCAGCCCCAAGGAGTTCTCGCTCCTCGAATACCTGCTGGCGGCGCAGGGCCGGGTGGTGTCGGCGGAGGAACTCCTCGAACGCGTCTGGGACGAGGCGACCGACCCCTTCACCACGACCGTCAAGGCGACCGTCAGCCGACTGCGGCAGAAACTCGGCGAACCGGCGCTCATCTCCACCGTCCCCCGCGGCGGCTACCAGATCTGAGGCATCCGTCCATGCGCGTCTCCCCGCCACGCCGTGTCCGCACCCGGCTCACCCTGCTCTACGTGGTGCTGTTCACCTTCTCGGGCGCGGTGCTGCTCACCATCCTCTACCTGCTGGTGGCCCACTCCTCCCGCGCGACCTTCAAGGTGCTCCTCAACGACTCGGGGGAGGGCGGGCTTCCGCCCCTTCCGCTGCTGGAGACGGTCGCCGCCCAGCGCGCCGCGGACGACGCGCGCCGCCAGGAGGAACTGCACCAGCTGCTGACCCAGTCGGGGATAGCGCTGGCCATCATGGCGGTGCTCTCCCTCGCGCTGAGCTGGATGATCGCCGGACGCGTCCTGCGCCCGCTGCGCGTCATGACCACGACCGTCCAGCGGATCTCGGCGCGCAACCTGCACGAGCGGCTCGCCGCCGACGGGCCAGGCGACGAGCTGAAGGACCTGTCCGACACGATCGACGGGCTGCTGACCCGGCTGGAGGCGGCGCTGGACACGCACAAGCGGTTCGTCGCCAACGCCGCGCATGAGCTGCGCACACCCCTCACCCTCCAGCACGCCCTCCTGGAGGAGGTGCTGCTGGACCGCGGCGCCGACGCCGACGTGTTCCGCGCGTCGTGCGCCAGGACCCTGGAGGTCTGCCGGCAGCAGGGGAGGCTGCTGGAGTCGCTGCTCACTCTGACCACCGGCGAACGCGGCCT
>JAFACJ010000852.1 GCA_023425615.1 Actinomycetes bacterium | reverse complement strand
GCGCGGGTTCGGGCCGGCCGCCCTTGCCTGCCTCCGGCGCGCCGGCTTCGGGCGCGCCGGTCTCGGGCGCGTTCAGGCGCGTTTCCGTTCCCGCCGTCTCACCGGGCACCCAGCCTCCTCGTCGTCGAACGATTCCCTGGTAAAGGCCCAGTCTATAGGCTGAGTCCGAGCGGCTCGCCCCGAAAGGGGTTTTAAGGTCAGACCGCAACCAGGGAGTGGATGGGAAGATCAGCGAGCCGGTCCCGCCCGTTCAGGAAGGTGAGCTCCATCAGCACGCTGAGCCCTGCCACTTCGGCACCCGACTTGTTGACCAGCGAGACCGCCGCCTGCGCGGTTCCCCCCGTCGCCAGCACGTCGTCCACGATCAGGACCCGGTCACCGGGGTCGAAGGCGTCCCGGTGCACCTCGATCGTCGCGGTGCCGTACTCCAGATCATAGGTCTCCGTGTAGGTCGCCGAGGGCAGCTTTCCCGATTTCCGTACCGGAACCAGGCCCGCGCCCAGCTCCAGGGCGACCGGAGCGGCCAGCAGGAACCCCCTCGCCTCCAGCCCCGCCACCTTGTCCACCGGGCCCGCCTGCGCGGCGATGGCGGAGACCGCGGCCTTGAAGGCGGTGGCGTCGTGCAGCAGCGGGGTGATGTCCTTGAACAGGATGCCGGGCTTGGGGTAGTCGGGGACGTCCCGGATCAGGGCGGTGAGCGTCTGCTGCAGGGACATGGGGGTCGTTTCTTCCTTCCTCATGGCGAGAGGTGCATGACCGTGACGATCATGCACCTCTCCCGGTTGCTCGGCGGCGTCAGGAGCGCCTGGTGCCGCGGGTGCTCTTCTTGGGCTGGTTGCGCGGCCCGGTCGGCACGACCTTCACCGCGACCGGCGAGCCCGGTCCCGCCGCCTCCCCGTCCGGCTCGGGAACCGGCTCCGGCTCCTCGGCCTCCGGCCCGGCGTCCTCGCCGCCCTCCTTCCGCAGGCGCTTGGCGCTGCCCTCGCGGCGGGCGATGTTCTCGCGCAGCGCGATGTATCTGGGCTCCCGCTCCTTGAGCTGGACCAGCATCGGGGTAGCCACGCAGATCGAGGAGTAGGTACCGACGATCATGCCGACGAACAGGGCGAGCGACAGGTCCTTCAGGGTGCCGGCGCCCAGCAGGGTCGAGCCGATGAACAGGATCGAGGCGACCGGCAAGATCGCCACCAGGCTGGTGTTCAGCGACCGCACCAGCGTGCTGCTGAGCGCCTGGTTCGCCGCCTGGCTGTAGGTGATCTTCGACCGCTCGTTGAGCGGCTTGGTCACCTCCTTGATCATGTCGAACACCACGACCGCGTCGTACAGCGAGTAGCCGAGGATGGTCAAGAAGCCCAGCAGGGTCGCCGGGGTGACGCTGAACCCCGACCAGGCGTAGATGCCCGCGGTGATGACCAGGTCGTGGAGCAGCGCGACCATCGCCGCCAGCGCCATCCGCCACTCGAAGGCGACGGACAGATAGGCGACGATCAGGACGAGGAAGACGATCAGCGCCTGCCACGCCTTCTTGCTGACGTCACCGCCCCAGGTGGAGCCGACCACCTGGGCGCTGACCTCCTTGGCCGGGATGTTCAGCTCCTGGCTGACGTGCTGCTGCACGTCGGCGACCTCGTTGGTGTTCAGCGTCTCGGTGGTGACCCGCCAGTTGTCGCCGGCCTTCTGGACGATCGACTCGGTCCCGGTCTGGCTGTCCACCGCCTCGCGGACCTGCTCGATGGACGCCTTGGGCGCGTTGACGGTGAACACCGAGCCGCCGGTGAACTCCACGCCGTAGTTCAGGCCCTTGACCAGCAGTCCGGCGATCGAGAAGAGGATCAGCAGCCCGGAGATGATGTACCAGAGCTTGGGGCGGCCGACGATGTCGGCGGCGATCTCGCCGCGGACGAACCGCTGGAAGATGCTTCGGAACGGCATCATGCCTCCTGGCGCTTCGTCGCGTGGAAGTTGGGCGTGGTCTTGCTCAACCGGATCGCATCCAGGCCCGACCACTTGTGCCCGCCGGCGAAGAACCTGCGCCGGGCCAGCAGCGCGACCAGCGGCTTGGTGAAGAGGAAGACCACGATGACGTCGATCAGGGTGGTCAGGCCCATGGCGAAGGCGAAGCCGCGGACGCCGCCGACGGCGAGGAAGTACAGCACCAGCGCCGCCATGAAGGTCACCGCGTCGGCGACCAGGATGGTGCGGCGCGCCCGTTTCCAGGCCGTCTCCACCGAGGGCCGCAGCGGACGGCCGAGTTTCAGCTCATCACGTAGTCGTTCGAAGTAGACGATGAAGGAGTCGGCGGTGATGCCGATCGACACGATGAGACCGATGATGTGCGGCAGCGACAGCCGGAATCCGAGGTTCTCGCCCAAGATCTCCACCGACAGGTAGGTGATCCCCGTGGCGACCCCGAGGCTCAGCACCGCGACCAGGCCCAGCGCCCGGTAGTACAGGAAGCAGTACACCACGACCAGGGCGAGGCCGATCGAGCCGGCGATGAGGCCGCCGCGCAGCTGGTCGGCGCCCAGCGACGAGGAGATCGAGTCGACGGTCCGCTTGTCCTCGGGGAACTTCAGAGGCAGCGCGCCGTACTTGAGCACCTGCGCCAGGTTCTCGGCGTACGCCTGGTTGAAGTCCTTGCCGCCGGAGATCTGGGCGGTGCCGCCCAGGATCGCGCCTTCCTGGATCGCGGGTGCCGAGACGACCTGGCCGTCGAGCACGATGGCGATCTGCGCCTCGGGCGAGTAGGGGTTGGTCCGGTAGACGGCGTCGGCTTCCTTGGTGAGCTGGCCGAACTGCTCGGCGCCCTTCTTCTTGAAGTTCAGGGCCACCACCCAGCCGTTCTGGCCGGCCTGGGGGTTGGGCGGCTGGGCCGAGGCCTGGGAGACCTCGGTGCCGTGCACCCGGGTCGGGCCCAGGATGTACTTGTAGGAGCCGTCGGTCTCGCAGGCCACCACGTACTGGGCGTTCGGGTCGTCGGCGCCGGGCACCTTGGTGCCGTGGGGGCCGCAGACCGTCTCCTTGTAGAGCGCGATGACCTTCTCGTCCTTGACCTTGGAGAAGTCCTCGCC
>JAFACJ010000819.1 GCA_023425615.1 Actinomycetes bacterium | reverse complement strand
GAACACCACCGAGTCGCAGCCGTGGTCGCCGATGATCCGCTCGGCCCGCCGCAGCACCGACGGCTCGGGCAGCATCAGCGAGGTGCGGTGGCGCACCACCTCGAACGGCTGCTCGGCGTCGAACCGCGCGGCGTCCTTCCAGGCGGGGGCGTACACCACGACCGAGCCCGCCGGGCGGCGCAGCGCGAGATTGTGCACGAACTGCTGGATCCCTCCGGCCCGCGGCGGGAAGTCGTTGGTCAGGAACAGGGTCTTCATCGCGCTCCGCGGCGTGGCGGCTCCCCGCCTTCGGGGCGGGAGGGGAACGCCGCTTCCTTTCTCGGGTACGGGAGGGATTCTGCCTGGTGTCAGGGGGTTCGGTGGTTTCAGGGGTCTCGGGGGGTTTTCCGGTTATCCCAGTTCTTCGCGCAGATATCCGCGCCAGTCCCCGGTCAGATCGGACACGCCCAGCACCTCACGCAACGCGTCACGCTCCGGTTTCTCTCCCGCCGCACGGTACAGCCGCAGCAGCCGTGCCCCGCCGTACCGTTCGGCGATCATCCGGCAGGCCAGCCATGCCTCCTGGTATGCCTGGCTCAGCCGCGGGGCTCCGGTCGCGAAGTCCGCGCGTCCCGGCAGCCGCTCGGGCACCTCTCCCGCGCGCACCTCGGCCGCCAGTTCGCGGGCCGCCGAGCGCGGCGGGGTGCCGGCGTCCAGATAGGCGACGTGATCGGCGAAGCCCTCCACCAGCCACAACGGGGTCCTGTCGTCTCCCGGGCTGGCCATGGCCACATGGGTCAGCTCGTGGGTGAGCACCACCCGGCGGCCCAGCGGGTTCAGCCGCGGCCAGGTCTCGGGGGAGACGAGGATCCGGGGGCTGCCGCGGCTCCCGTCGGCGCCGCGGGTCACGGTGGCCAGCGCCGCGATGCCGTCGAGCGGCTGGCCGCCCGCCAGTTCCCCGGCCCGGTCGGCGTCGCCCGGCAGGAGCGCGACGGCACGGCCCGCCCAGGCGCCGACCACCGCGCCGACCGCGGGCACCGAGCGGTCGAGCTGCCCTGCCACCTGCCCGAGCGGCCCCGACCCCACGACCAGCGCGTGCCTCCCCTGGACGGCACGGGCGTCGGGGTCCGCCCAGATCTCCGGCTCGTCCCGCCGGTCCCCGCCGTCCCCGGTGATCAGCCCGCTCGAGGGACCGACCTTCAGATAGGTGGTGCGCACCACGTCGGCGGTGTCGAAGCCGCGGTAGCGGTAGGCGAGCCGCAGCGTCACCAGCGAGCCCTCGATCTTCTCGACGCTCACCCGCCACCGGCCGAGCGGCAGCCGTGCCAGCACGGTGAACAGTACCTCCTGCCGGGCGCGGAAGCCCGGCTCGTCCGGATCGACGGTCGCCAGGAAGCGCGTGCGGTCGCGGTCGAGCACCGCCCGGGAGCGTGCCTCCAGCAGCGCCTCCACCGCCGCACGGTCGGCGCCGCCCGCGGTGGGAGCGGGGGTCCCGCGGGGCGTGGCGCCGCAGCCCGCGAACCCCAGCAGCCCGGCGGCCAGGAATCCCCTGCGGGCGCACACGGCGAAGGGCCCCGGTACGTCGGCTTCCATGGGGTGCGATCCTATGACCGCACCGGAAGCCCTACGTTCCGGGGCCCTGATGAGCCTGTCGTCAGATCCGGTCAGCCGGAGAACTCGGGGTAGCCGTAGCCGACGATCTGGTTGGGGGTGCGCTCGCGCTCCAGCACCGCGTTGGAGGTGTTGCCCTCCACGGTCTTGATCTTGTCGCCGTCGACGTCGGTCACGATGCCGACGTGGACGATGTCGTCGAGGCTCTTATCACCGCCCCAGTTGAAGAAGACGATGGCGCCCTTCTTGGGGGTGGTGCCCCAGCGGCCCTGGTCCTTGAACCACTTGGCGTGCGCGATGGTCCAGGCGTCCTGGCCGACGGTGTGCTGGAGGCCGGTCTCCTCGGCGGCCCAGGAGACGAACATGTCGCACCAGGCGGCGCTCAGGTAGGAGTTGCGGCTGCCGCCGTCACGCGCGACGGTCTCACCGGCGCGGTCGGTCTGGGAGTACCACTCCTGGAACTTGGTCTTGCCGCCGCCGTCCTCGCGGGTGCCGACCTGGCTCTTGGCCTTGCTGATGAACTCCTCGACGGACGCGCCCTTGCCGACGTTGCCGCTGTTCCCGTCCTGCTCGGGAGCCGGAGGCCGCTCGCCCCACGGCTGACCCCACGGCTGGCCCCAGGGCTGGCCCCACGGCTGGCCCTGCGGGGAGTCGCCCTGCGGGGAGTCGCTCTGCGGGAAGTCGTTCTGCGAGGAGTCGCCCTGCGGGAAGTCGAAGTCCTTCTTCGTGGCCGTGAGCCCGTCCAGGACCAGACCGGTGTGCAGCGCGGCGGCGTTCACGGCGGCGGCCTTCTCGGCGGCCGGGGCGGCGGGAAGAGTGTTGGCCTCGGCGGCGACGCCGAAGGTGGTGGCCAGAGCGGTACCGGCGATCAGGCCACCCGCGATCTTCGCGGTCAGGGGCAGGTTCTTCAGGCTTTTGCGGTGGCGACCGGACATGCTGGTGTTCAACTCCGTTTCCATACCGCCTACCGGGTTAGCTGACGGGTTCGGGCCTGGAATAGCCCTACGACGGCTGGCCGTCGATTCACCCCTGCCGGTCATGTGACCGACGGTGGTTCCCCGGCTCCGCTGCGTAGCGGACTCGGCGGGAGGACGGTCCCAGAGGGGACCAGTCCCGCGTTCTGACTGTTACGACGTTCTGAGGGTGGCGGCGGGAACGGGTGTCCCCGCCGCCGGAGGCCGCCTAGTAAGGACGTACGGCCCCGTTGAAGTTCTGCTTGCGGTACCTGTCGAGCAGTACCTGTCGGACATGGTCACCGGTGCGTGGCGAGTGGATCATGTAGATCTTCTTGCCGACCACCTTGGACACGATCCCCACATGGCTGCGGCCTCCGTAGAAGAAGACCAGGTCGCCCGGGGCGAGATCGTTCCACGAGACCTTGGTGCGGACACCGTGGTAGATGGCACCGGTGGTCCGGGGCAGCTTCACGCCCGCCTTGCGGTAGGCGTAACCCACGAGCCCGGAGCAGTCGAAGGCGTTCGGACCGGCCGCCCCGTACACGTACGGGCTGCCTTTCTTCCTCTTCGCCCACTGGAGAGCTTTCTGCGCGACGCGCTGGCGCTCGGTCCAGGACTTCTTCTTCTTGACTTTCTTTGTCTTCTGCACGGCGACCGAGGTGCTGGTCGCGGCTTCCGCGGGGGCCGAGGTGACCACCACGGGAGACATGACCGCCGCGGCTGCGAGCAGGCCCGTCGCCAGCTTCGCCCTGGAGACGGAAGGCAGGCTGATGCCAAGATTGCGAGACAGGGGAATCTCCTTCTTCCTGACGCCTACCGGGTTAGCTGACGGGTTCGGTCAGGAAGCTCGACCTACGGACGGCTGCTGATGTGCACAGCCGGCCGATTCACCCCGCCGGACGCATGGCCCACACCCTTTGGGGGTGGTGTGAGGTGCGTTCGGATTGGTTCCCCGGCTCCGCGCGCGGCGCGGACTCGGCGTTTGCCCCGCCGGACGAGGGAGCGCGATGAGGCCCCGACGGGACGCCTGTGGTCCCGGATGATCGACCGGTGAGGACGCGGATGGACTTGTGACGCCGACAAGATCGGACTGTCCTACGCTTCACTGCGCGGCTCTGGTGTCTGCCACGACACCGGCTCTCGGATCAGCTGGTCGGCCTAGATCACAGTTGGCGCCTGGGGGACGCCACCGCTCGGCAACGTTCGGATAACGTCGCGCTTCCATGAAGGTATCAAAGAAACCAGGAAAGGCAAATGCCCCGCAAAGAGAGGAAAGCCCAGGTGAAGCGGGCTTTAAGGGGAGGGTGACACAGGTCTCACCCCCGGAAACGCGCACCTGACCCCCGTTACACGGGGGTTTCCAGGAGGTTACGCGTCCGTCAGGGGCGCCCGCCGCCCACGAAACGGGAGCGGTAGTAGCCCTCGGTGATGCTCACGATCTCCACGTTCCGTCCGGTGCGCGGAGCGTGGATCATCTTGCCGTCGCCCACGTACATGCCGACGTGGCCGAGACCGCTGAAGAAGATCAGGTCTCCCGGCTGGAGGTTCTCATAGGAGACGCGCTTGGAGGCGGTCAGCGAGTACTGCGCGGCGGCGTTGTGCGGCAGGGAGACGCCCGCGGCGCCCCAGGCGCGCATGGTCAGGCCCGAGCAGTCGTACCCGTTGGGGCCGGCGCCGCCGTAGATGTAGGGCTTGCCGAGCTGCTGGTAGGCGTACTGCAGCGCGGTGCGCGCCGAGCCGGTGGCAGGGCCCGTGTAGTTCCCGCCCGGCTGCTGCGGGACCGGGTCCGGCGTCTCGTCGCCGCCCAGCCGCTGCACCAGCTTGCGCTGCTTGGCGATGGCCTTCTCGATGACGGACTTCTGCTGACCGAGGTCCTTCGCCTTGGCGTTGACCTTGTCGTACGCCTCCTGGGCGTGGCCCTTCTCACGCTCCATGCGCTGTGCCGCGTAGAGGAAGTCCTTGATCTTGTCGCCCCGGGTCTGCGACACGTGCGAGAAGATCGACACCTGGTCCAGGACCGACTGCGGGTCACCGGAGGACAGCAGGGCCGAGATATCGCTGATGTCACCGGTCTTGTAGGCGTCGGCGGCCATCTGGACGACGCTCTGCCGGGCGTTCTCATAGGCGGTGCTCTCGCGGGAGGCGGACTTCTTCGCCGCGTCCAGCTTGCGCTTGGCGATCTTGAGCTCGCCGTTCACCTTGTTGAACCGGTCGACGAGCTGCTCGACCTGCTCGTTGAGCTTCTCCAGCTTCTTCTGCGCCTCGGCCCGCGTCGGCTCGGCCGGCACCGCGGCGGCGATCCCCGGCGCACTCCAGACGGCGGTCAGCACCAGGCAGGCGGCTGCCATACGGCGGAGGTGAGGACGTGCACTGGCCACGGCTGGCGGACGACCCTTCTTGAGTTCTTCGTCAGCCGTTGACCTTAGTGAAGGGCAGGCCCTTCCTCAACCGAAACCCCAGTAAATAAGGCTTTTTTCGTTACCTTCGCGAGCCTCACGGATCCGGCATCTCACTCAGAAGCGGCCGAGCCTCCGGAGCAGCAGCGTCGCGGTGGCGGTCCGCCCTCCCGCGCGCCGCGCCGAGGCCGCCACCTCCTGGTCGGAGGAGACCACCACGAAGGGCCGGCCCGGCGGCTCGGCCCGCACCAGCTCGGCGATCAGATCGTCGGCGATCTGCCCGGGGCGGCTGAAGAGCACCCGCACCCCGCGCGGCGCCTGCACCGCCACCGGGCCGTCCAGCCAGGCGCCGTCGAACACCACCGTGATCTCCGCCTGGGTCTGGGAGTACAGCCCGCCCAGACCGCTGACCAGCCTGGCCCGCTGGTCGGCCAGCGGCAGCTCCCCGTACCCCGTCTTGGTGACGTTGTAGCCGTCGACGATGAGATGCGCCTGCGGGAGCGTCAGCAGCTCGTTGAACAGCTGCGCGTCGTTCTCCGACAGCGAGCGCCCGCCCTGCGCCGCCGACGCCGCCTCCGCGCCGCTCACATGGTCGGCGGGACGGGAGATCACCGCGGGCAGGTTCAGCTCCCTGCGCATGCCCTGCGCGGCGTCCACCAGCGTGTCGAGCAGCAGGCGCAGCCGCACGTCGGCGAGGCTCCTGCCCTCACGCGCCGCCTTGCGGCCCGCCTCCAGCGCCGTCTCCGCCGACACCAGCCTCGCCCGCAGCCCCTTGATCTCCTTCTCCAGGACCGCCAGCGCCGCCAGCTGCTCCTCGCGCTCGGCCGCGGCGGCGCGCTCCTGCTCGGCCAGCCGCTCGACCGCCGCCCTGGCCTGCCGCCGCTCCTCATGGATCTTGCGCCGCAGATCGGCGATCTCGCCCTTGGCCTCCTTGAGCTGGCCGCGCAGCCGGTCCAGCTCCTCGCTGCGGGTCGCCCTGGCCGCGGCGAGCTGCTCCTTCAGCTCGGCGGCCTCCCGCGCCGCCTCGGCCTCCTGGGAGGCGCTCTGCGCGCGTTCCAGCTCGGCGCACGCCGTCTCGACATAGGACGCCCAGCCCGCGGGACGCAGCAGATAGGCCAGCGCCGCCAGCCGCACCGGATCGGCCGCGGCCGGCACCTCCCCCGCCTCCAGGGCGCCCACCAGCTCCGGCTGCGCCTCCCGCAGCGGCGCCGCCACCCGCTCCCGGAACTTCCCGTCCCGCTCCAGCTGGGCGGCGATCGGGACCGCGCCCTGCTTGGCGCGGCTCTGCGGACGGAACCTGGCGACCTGCCGCAGCGGGGCCGGCACCTCGCTCTCCGGGAGCGATCCGAGCGCCTCGGCTGCCACCTCGACCACATGCTGGCGAACCGCTTCGGGAAGCGGTTGCCTGAGGCTCTCGTCCGAGGTGATCGTCCTGCTCCCTTCCGTGTGTACAGATTTTGTCACACACGACCCCTACGGTGCCGACCATGCGTTCCGTTCAAGGCAGCCTCGACGACCTCGGCACCCCGCTCAGCGAGGTCACCTTCGTCGTCGTCGACCTGGAGACCACCGGCGGGTCGCCGGCGGACTCGGGCATCACCGAGATCGGCGCGGTCAAGGTCCGCGGCGGCCGGGTGCTGGGCGAGCTGGCCACCCTCGTGGACTGCGGGCTGCCGATCCCCCCGCACATCACCGTCCTCACCGGGATCACCCAGACGATGGTGCTCGGCGCCCCCCGCGTCGCCGAGGTGGTCACGAGCTTCCTGGAGTTCGCCCGCGGCTGCGTCCTCGTCGCCCACAACGCGCCCTTCGACACCGGCTTCCTCAAGGCCGCCTGCGCCCGCCTCGGCCACCCCTGGCCCGCCTTCACCGTCCTGGACACCGTCGACCTCGCCCGGCGTGTCCTCTCCCGCGACGAGGTGCCCAACCGCAAGCTGGAGACCCTCGCCCGCTTCTTCGGCGCCGAGACCCGCCCCAACCACCGCGCGCTCGCCGACGCCCGCGCCACCGTCGAGGTGCTGCACGGGCTGCTGGGCCGGCTCGGCTCCCTCGGCGTCACCTCGCTGGAGGAGGCCAAGGCGTTCGCCCGCGCCCCCTCCGCCCAGCAGCAGGCCAAGCGGCACCTGGCCGAGGGCGTGCCGTCCGGGCCCGGCGTGTACTTCTTCGAGGACCACCGCGGCGAGATCCTCTACATCGGCAAGAGCGGCGACCTTCGCACCAGGGTGCGCTCGTACTTCACGGCCGGCGAGACCCGCAAGCGCATCCGCGAGATGGTCGGCGTCGCCGAACGCGTGCGCACCATCCCCTGCGCCACCGGCCTCGAGGCCGAGATCCGCGAGCTGCGGCTCATCGCCGAGCACAAGCCGCGCTACAACCGGCGCTCGAAGTTCCCCGAGCGCGCCCTGTGGCTGAAGCTCACCGACGAGCCCTTCCCCCGGCTCTCGGTCGTCCGCGAGTGCCGCGACGACGGCTGCGCCTACCTCGGGCCCTTCTCCTCCGGCCGGGTCGCCGAGGAGGCGCGTGAGGCGCTGCGGGAGGCGACGCTGCTGCGCCAGTGCGCCCAGCCCCTCACCCCCGGGCGCATCGCCGCCGGACGCGCCTACTCCTGCGCCCTGGCCCAGCTGGGCCGGTGCGGCGCGCCCTGCGAGGGCGCCGAGAGCCGGGAGGACTACCGGCGGCACGTCGAGCTGACCCACCGGCTGATGACCCGCGACGCCCAGCCGGTCGTGGCGGCCGTCCAGACCAGGATCGACCGGCTCTCCGTCGAACTGCGCTACGAGGAGGCGGCGGTCCAGCGCGACAGGCTCGCCGCCTTCCTGCGCGCCGCCGCCCGCTCCCAGCGCCTCTCCGCACTGGCCGGCTGCGCCCAGCTCGTCGCCGCCCGGCCCGCCTTCGACGGCGGCTGGGAACTGGCCGTCATCCGGCACGGCATGCTCGCGGGCTCCGCCGTGATCCCGCCGCACGCCACCGTCTACGGCCCCTACATCGAGGCGTGCACGGCCACCGCGCAGACCGTGCTCCCGCAGGCCGGACGCCGCTACCCCGCCCTCCCCGAGGAGATGGAGTGCCTGCTGCGCTGGCTCGACGCGCCCGGGGTCCGGCTCGTGCTGGCCGACGGGGTGTGGACCTGCCCCGCGGGCGGCGCGGAACGACTGCGGGCGTGGATAGAAGGTGCCTATCGGGAGCCGAGGCCCTACGCTGGCCGACGTGGCGATGCCCCTGTATGACGACCAACCCACCCGGCGGGCCCCGCTCGTCACCTACACGCTCATCGCGCTGAACTTCCTCATCTTCCTGATGACGCCGATGGCGAGCTTCGGCAACTCCTACGACAGCCGCAGGGAACAGGTCTGCTCCCAGACGGTCTTCATCCAGGAGTACGGCGCGATCCCCGCGGAGCTGACCGGCGGCGGGCAGGTCCCGCTGCCGCCCGGCACCGTCGCGGCCTGCGAGCTGAGGAGCGCCCAGCCCTTCGACAAGAAGCCGTTCCTGTCCGCCTTCAGCTCCATGTTCCTGCACAGCGGCTGGCTGCACCTGCTCGGCAACATGATCTACCTGTTCGTCTTCGGGCAGGCCACCGAGGACCGGCTGGGCAGGGTGCGGTTCCTGCTCTTCTACCTGTGCTGCGGCCTGATCGCCGCCTACGGGTTCGCGGTCACCTACCCCGACTCCACGGTGCCCCTCATCGGCGCCTCGGGCGCCGTCGCCGGGGG